>JALVJU010000459.1 GCA_027034005.1 Marinilabiliaceae bacterium | reverse complement strand
TCTTTGCCGAGCTGGTATCACGTCTTGAAGCTACTGCCGGAGGCGGTGGTTTGGTGATGCTGCTTATCGAATTGGTGATCCTGTTCTTCGTATTTGTGGGAACAATCCTTCTGGTACAGGGAACACGCCGTATTCCTGTTCAGTATGCCAAACGAATTGTAGGTAACAAACAATATGGTGGTGTTCGCCAGTACATACCTTTAAAGGTAAATGCTGCAGGTGTTATGCCTATCATCTTTGCCCAGGCAATCATGTTTATACCTATCACTGTTGCAGGTTTTGTAAACAGTGATTCGGCAACCGGGTTTGCAGCAGTCTTTGCTGACATAACAGGTTTCTGGTACAATTTCGTTTACGCACTGATGATCATTGCCTTTACCTATTTTTACACCGCTATCACTATCAATCCAACCCAGATGGCTGAGGATATGAAGCGTAACGGTGGTTTTATTCCCGGTGTTAAGCCAGGACGTAAGACCGTTGAGTATCTTGACTCTGTAATGTCAAAGATCACTCTGCCGGGTTCTATCTTCCTTGCTATCGTTGCCATCCTTCCGGCATTTGCCATGATGGCCGGGGTTGAACGTTCATTTGCCTATTTCTATGGCGGGACATCTCTGTTGATCCTTGTGGGTGTTGTACTTGACACTTTACAGCAAATAGAGAGCCACCTTTTGATGAGGCACTATGACGGATTGATGAAGTCGGGCAGGATAAAAGGCCGTACAGGCGGCGGTGCACAGGCAATGTATTAATCCGTTTTACAGAGGGAATGATTTTTTTAAAGACTGACGAAGAGATAGAACTGTTGAGGGAGGCCAACCTTTTGGTTGCCAGAACTCTTGCCGAGGTGGCTAAGCTTATCCGGCCGGGTGTTTCTACGTTAGAGCTTGACAAGGTTGCAGAAACTTTTATCAGAGACCACAACGCGGAACCGGGATTTCTCGGATACCACGGATTCCCGAATACTTTATGTACATCTGTTAACGAACAGGTGGTACACGGAATTCCAAACAAGAAACCATTGAAAGAGGGTGATGTGCTGTCTGTTGACTGCGGAACTTTACTGAATGGTTACTACGGAGATTCAGCATATACTTTTTGCGTAGGAGAAGTAAAACCGGAGGTGAAAGCGCTTCTTGACGCAACTAAAGAGTCACTTTACAAAGGCATCGAGAATGCTGTTGAAGGTAAACGGCTCGGGGATGTAGGGTTTGCCATCCAGAATTATGTTGAAACAAGAGGGTATTCCGTTGTAAGGGAAATGGTTGGTCACGGTGTAGGCAAAAATCTCCACGAAGCGCCTGAGGTTCCGAATTACGGACGCAGGGGCAACGGTGTGAAACTAAAAAGTGGTATGGTTATTGCTATTGAGCCAATGATAAATCTTGGGAAGAGAAATATTCTTCAGGAAAATGATGGCTGGACCATCAGGACCGTTGACAGAAGCGTATCTGCTCACTTCGAACACACAATTGCTGTGAGAAAGGACAAAGCAGATATTCTTTCAAGTTTTAAATTTGTAGAAGAAGTATTATCTTTGCAGTCTGAAAAATAAAAAGTTATAAGAATTATGGCAAAACAGCCCTCAATTGAACAGGACGGAACAATCATTGAAGCACTCTCAAACGCAATGTTTCGCGTTGAGTTAGAGAATGGTCATATCATTACTGCACACATCAGCGGTAAGATGAGAATGCACTACATTCGTATTCTTCCAGGCGACCGTGTGAAAGTGGAAATGTCACCGTATGACCTGACTAAAGGTAGGATAACATACAGATACAAATAAGTTGAAAGTAGAAAGTTAAAAGTTGAAAGCACAAATGCTTTTACCTTTTACCTTGGACCTTTCACCTAAAAAAACAGTTATGAAAGTAAGAGCATCAATAAAAAAGCGCAGCGAGGATTGCAAAATTGTGAAGCGCAAAGGTCGCTTGTATGTGATTAACAAAAAGAATCCAAAGTTTAAACAACGTCAAGGATAATAAAATTATAAAATTATGGCTAGAATTGCTGGAGTTGACATACCCTCAAACAAGAGAGGAGAAATAGCTTTGACCTACATTTATGGTATTGGCCGGAGCAGAGCAAACAAAATTCTTCAGGAAGCCGGTGTCGACCGCGATGTGAAGGTCAAGGACTGGAACGATAAGGACATCACCGCTGTTCGTGAGGTTATCTCGAACAACTACAAGATAGAAGGTGAGCTTCGTTCGGAAGTACAACTTAACATCAAGCGTTTGATGGATATCGGATGTTATCGTGGCATTCGTCACCGTATTGGTCTTCCGGTACGCGGACAATCAACAAAGAACAATGCCAGGACAAGAAAAGGTAAAAAGAAAACCGTTGCAAACAAAAAGAAAGCAACTAAATAATAAATGAACTATGTCAAAAAAGTCGGGATCTCATAAGAAAAGAGTCGTAAAAGTAGAGGCACAGGGACAGGCTCATATCCATAGCTCTTTTAACAACATTATTGTTACACTCACAAATTCCAACGGCCAGGTGATCTCTTGGTCAAGCGCCGGTAAAATGGGATTTAAAGGTTCTAAGAAGAACACTCCTTACGCTGCGCAGATGGCAGCACAGGATTGTGCCAAAGTAGCTTATGACCTTGGGTTGCGCAAAGTAAAAGTGTATGTTAAAGGGCCGGGTAACGGACGTGAATCGGCAATTAGGACCATTCACGGAGCAGGCATTGAAGTTTCAGAAATAGTAGATGTAACTCCAATGCCACACAACGGATGTCGTCCGCCTAAAAGAAGAAGAGTTTAATCACTAGTTGTTAACCATAAGTTTTTGGTCTTAAATTTTGAATCATGATTGGTTATACGATTATTAACCTCCTCTCTATAATCAGACGGCTGCCATATTCATCGTTTAAAATCAAAAATTAAAATCAAAAATTTAGAAGAATGGCTAGATATATTGGTCCAAAAACAAAGATCGCACGTAAATTCGGAGAAGCGATCTATGGTCCTGATAAAAATTTCGAAAGAAAAAATTATCCTCCAGGACAACATGGGAATAACCGTAGAAGAAAAACAAGTGAATACGGTGTTCAGTTAAAAGAAAAGCAGAAAGCCAAATACACTTATGGTGTCTTGGAAAAGCAATTCAGTAACCTGTTTAAAAAGGCAACACGCCACAAAGGTATTACAGGTGAGGTATTGCTGGGTCTTCTCGAATCAAGATTGGACAATGTTGTTTACCGACTCGGGATAGCTCCTACAAGAGCTGCTGCCCGTCAGTTGGTATCGCATCGTCACATCCTTGTTGACGGAAGCATTGTTAACATACCTTCTTATCAGGTTAAGCCGGGTCAGTTGGTAGGTGTTAGGGAAAAATCAAAATCCCTGGAAGTGATCGCCGATTCTCTTGCCAACAGCAAGGTGCACCAGTTCTCATGGCTGGAGTGGGATCGTGATACTTTTACAGGTAAATTCCTTAACGTACCTGAAAGGTCGGAGATACCTGAAAATATCAAAGAACAATTGATCGTTGAATTGTATTCTAAATAATCTATTCTTATGGCAATATTAGCATTCCAAAAACCCGAAAAAGTAATTATGCTGGAAGCCGACGATAAATTCGGTCGCTTCGAATTTCGTCCGCTGGAACCAGGATATGGTATAACCGTTGGAAATGCCTTAAGAAGGATTTTGTTATCCTCACTTGAAGGGTATGCAATTACTACCGTGAAAATTGAGGGTGTAGATCATGAGTTCTCTACCATTCCGGGTGTAATTGATGATGTTACCAATATTATCCTGAACCTCAAGCAGGTACGTTTCAAACGTGTTGTTGAAGATGTTGAAGACGAAAAAGTCACTGTAAATATCTCAGGTCAGGAGACACTTACAGCCGGTGACCTTAACCAGTTCATGAACGGTTTTGAAGTTTTGAACCCTGAATTGGTTATCGCCAGAATGAACCCGGAAGTAGAACTTCAGATGACCATCACCATTAACAAAGGTCGTGGTTATGTCCCGTCGGAAGAGAATAAACCTGCAGAGGCAGAGTTCGGCGTTATCGCTATCGATTCCATCTTCACACCTATCATCAATGTGAAGTATACTGTAGAGAACTACAGGGTGGAGCAGAAGACAGACTATGAGAAACTGGTATTTGAGATCACTACCGACGGATCTATTCATCCGAAAGAGGCACTGAAAGAATCGGCCAAGATACTTATCTATCACTTCATGCTGTTCTCAGACGAGAAGATAACTCTTGATTCTGAAGAGAAATACGGCAACGAAGAGTTCGATGAGGAAGTTCTTCACATGCGTCAGATACTTAAAACCAAGCTGGTTGATATGGATCTTTCAGTACGTGCACTGAACTGTCTGAAAGCTGCCGATGTTGACACACTCGGAGAGCTCGTTACTTACAACCGTAATGATCTTCTGAAATTCCGTAACTTCGGTAAGAAATCACTCACAGAGCTTGATGACCTTCTGGAGAACATGGGACTTACTTTCGGCATGGATACTTCTAAGTATAAACTTGATAAGGAATAATTGAGATGAGACATAGAAAGAAATTTAATCATTTAGGAAGGACTTCTGCACACCGTAAGGCTATGCTTGCCAATATGGCAAGTTCCCTGCTCGTGCATAAGCGAATAAAGACTACTGTGGCAAAGGCAAAAGCGCTGCGTATGTACGTTGAGCCGTTGATCACAAAGACAAAGGGACTTAGTACAGTGGGAGAGAAAACTCATGCACAACGTGTTGTGTTCAGTTACCTTCAAAACAAAGAGGCTGTTAAAGAGCTTTTCACGGAGATAGCACCTAAGGTTGCTGACAGGCCGGGAGGTTACACACGTATTCTTAAGCTTGGAAATCGTCTTGGTGACAATGCCGAGATGTGTTACATCGAGCTTGTTGATTACAACGAGAATATGTTGAGCGCTTCCAAGTCTGCTGCAGAGAAGAAAAAGACTACCCGTCGTGGTCGTCGTAAAAAAACTGCCGATGTTGTTGCTCCGGCTTCCGAGGCTGCTGCAACTGCAACTGCTGAAGCAACTGAAGCTCCTGCAACAGATGAGAAAGCTGAAGATACTACTGAAGTTAAGGCAGAAGAGCCTACAGAGGCCCCTGCTGACGAAGCTAAAGAAGAAAAATCAGAGGAAGATACTAAGGCCGACCCTAAGGAGTAAGCCTGAAAACACGCAGGGAGGGCTTTATGCCTTCCCCGCTGTTGACTACATGATGAAGAGGGGGATATTGCCATGCAGGCCGTATCCTTTTTTTTTGAGAAATTGTTACACTAAAAATTGAATAATTATGGGACAAATTGCAAATGTTCACGCCCGTGAGATCCTAGATTCACGTGGGAATCCTACTATTGAAGTAGAAGTTACTCTTGAAAGCGGATTTGTAGGCCGTGCTGCTGTACCATCAGGTGCATCAACAGGAGAAAATGAAGCTCTTGAGCTGAGAGACGGAGATAAGAACAGATACCTTGGAAAAGGTGTACTTAGAGCTGTAGAAAATGTAAATGATATAATTGGCCCTGAGCTTGTTGGCTGGAATGTTCTTGATCAGGTTGGTATTGATAACAAAATGCTTGAGATGGACGGAACCCCTACCAAGAGCAAACTGGGTGCTAATGCCATTCTTGGTGTCTCTCTTGCTGTGGCCAAGGCTGCTGCTGAATACCTTGATATGCCTTTGTACCGTTATATCGGCGGAACCAATGCCAAGACACTTCCTGTACCTATGATGAACATTATCAACGGCGGTTCACACTCTGATGCTCCTATTGCATTCCAGGAGTTCATGATTCGCCCTGTTGGAGCCACGAGCTTCCGTGAAGGTCTTCGTATGGGTGCTGAGGTATTCCACTCACTTAAGAAAGTTCTTCACGACCGTGGCCTGAGTACTGCTGTTGGTGACGAGGGAGGTTTTGCTCCTGCACTTGACGGAACTGAAGATGCACTTGAAAGTATTATCAAAGCTATTGAGAAGGCAGGTTACAAAGCCGGACGTAAAGAGGACGGTGGAGATGTGTCTATCGCTCTTGATTGTGCTGCATCTGAGTTCTATGTTAACGGGGTTTATGACTACACTAAGTTCGAAGGCGACAAAGGAGCCAAGAGAACTGCTGAAGAGCAGGTAGAATATCTTGCCCAACTCGTTGAGAAGTATCCTATCGACTCTATCGAGGACGGTATGAACGAAAGTGACTGGGATGGTTTTGTTCTACTGAACAACAAACTTGGCGACAAGATACAGCTTGTAGGTGATGACCTGTTCGTAACTAACGTTGAGTACCTGAAGAAAGGTATTGAGCTTGGCGCTGCCAACTCTATTCTTATCAAAGTTAACCAGATCGGTACTTTGACAGAGACACTTAATGCTATTGAGATGGCCCACCGTGCAGGTTACACTTCTGTTACTTCACACCGTTCAGGTGAAACTGAAGATTCAACCATTGCCGATATTGCCGTAGCTACTAACAGCGGACAGATCAAAACAGGTTCATTGAGCCGTTCTGACCGTATGGCCAAGTACAACCAGCTTCTGAGAATTGAAGAGGAGCTTGGAGATGCAGCCATTTACGGATATGCCAAAGTGGAAAAGAAAAAATAACAAATAATTGTTAAATATACTTAAAAGGGCGGAGGTTTATTCCGCCCTTTTTTTTATTTTAAGACCTTTTTTTCTTAAATATGCTCTGTGTTGGCTAATTCGGTGTTAAACAGTTTATTTGGTTGTGATGCAGGAATTTAAACGTTGAAAATTCTCAGGGAAATAAAGTGAGAAAGAGGTTGTAGGAGAGTTGTTGCTAAGATGTTAGTTATTAACGTCGAAGATGTGCTTTAATCATGGAGGTAGCTATGGTCGTTTTTGTGTTGAATTGCTAAATCTGCCAAGAAAACAACAGTGATTTAATCGGAAAAATTTCGTACCTTTAATGGCAATGTTAATGCATAATTAAACGCTTAAATTATGGACCATATAAAACAAAAAATTATTGAAGTAGGTCTTCCTAATGCGAAGATCGTAAAACAACTTGCCAAAGAGTACGGTGATGTTGTTACACAGGAAGTAACAATGGGTCAGGTCTTGACCGGAATGAAGGGTGTAGTATCCCTTCTTACTTGTACTTCTAAACTTGACCCTGTGGAGGGTATCCGTTTCAGGGGATATTCCATACCTGAATTGCAGGACCTGTTGCCTAAGGCACATGATGGTGGACAACCGCTTCCTGAGGGTATTTTTTACCTGATGCTTACAGGTGAACTTCCATCGAAAGAAGATGTAAGTTACATAAGTGAGCAGTGGGCAACACGTGCACGTGGCATACCATCACATGTGTTTGATGTTATCAATGCACTTCCGAAGGATGCACACCCGATGATCCAGTTCAACAGTGCAATACTTGCAATGTCAACTGAATCCAAATTCCGTAAGGCGTATCTGACAGGAATGGATAAGAAAGACTACTGGGATCCGACTTACGAAGGAGTAATGGATCTTCTCAGCCGCCTGCCAATGATAGCAGCATACATCTATCGCAGGGTATTCCATGATGGTAAATACATTGATCCTGACCCATCTCTTGACTGGGCTGGTAACCTTGCTCACATGATGGGATTTAACGATCCTGTTGTTAGGGACCTTATGCGTCTTTACATGGTTATCCACTCTGACCACGAGGGAGGTAATGTTTCTGCACATACAACACACCTTGTTGGGTCTGCACTTTCTAATCCGTACTATGCATTTTCTGCAGGTATGAACGGGCTGGCCGGGCCTCTTCATGGAATGGCTAATCAGGAAGTAATGCATTGGATAAATAAGATGAAGCGTGATATTGGCGTTGAAGTTCCTACAAAAGAGCAGATTGCCGAGTATGCACAGAAAACACTTGATAGCGGTCAGGTAATACCGGGTTACGGACATGCCGTGTTGCGTAAGACAGACCCGCGATTCAGTGTTCAGCTGGAGTTTGCCGAGAAGCATGCACCTGATGCACCTTATATCAAGATCGCACGTAATATTTATGATGTGGTACCTGATATTCTTGCTGCAACAGGTAAGGTTAAGAACCCATGGCCTAATGTTGACGCAGTTTCAGGTTCGTTACTGACTACATTTGGTATTAAGGATTTCCAGATCTATACAGTACTGTTTGGGGTATCCAGGGCACTCGGAGTTCTTACCCAGCTTATTTGGGACAGACTTTACGGATTGCCAATTGAAAGACCAAAATCCCAGAACCTGGATTGGTTTAAAGAGAAAGCAGGAATTAAGTAAAAATAATTTCAATAAAAATTGGAGGCCGGTAAAACTTTTACCGGCCTTTTTCGTATCAATTAAGGTACTCTGTATAAGAATAATTTTAAGCAAATTGTGAAATAGGTGTAGTTGGCATTAATTCAGTGAGTTGGAGGGTGATATGGGGTGCGTTTCCTTTTAGGGATTTTATGTGGATATTGGAAGGAAAAGGAAGATGTGATGATTTTCAGATTTAGTTGTTACCCAAAATCGGCAATAAAAATTTTTTATTGCCGATCGATGTAAGAAAATCAATCGGTTACAGTTTCGTTACACTCACTGTAATCCGTGATTTTCTAAATCGGGCCTGCCTGGCTTCGCAGTCAGACAGGGTTTACCTAAACCCGCAAGTGATTTGATCAGAAAAAATAAATAACTTGCGGATATAAGGTGTTATTTTTAGTATTTTAGCATTTGTAGAAAAACCGTAATGTTTGATAGTTTAAAGGGGAAAATGACAAAATTAAGCTGTGCCTGGTTTGTTCTCCTGATCGGTCTGTTAATAGGAGGATCGGCCAGTGGAAATTCTTATATCCCCCGCATCAAACAACTATCGATAAAAGACGGAATATCCAACAGCAGAATAACTGTAATCTTTCAGGACAGTAGAGGTTTTTTGTGGATAGGCACGCAGGATGGCCTGAACCGATACGACGGATATGGTTTCAGGGAGTATAAACACGATCCTGTTGATTCGCTTTCAATTTCGGGAAACTTTATTCATTCTATAGTCGAGACTCCGGATGGAAATATCTGGATTGGCACAAAAGACAACGGGATATCCGTATGGAACAGGGAAGCAGATAGCTTCATATCCCTAAAAGATGTACTGCCGGAGGATCAGCTGATCTCAGAGAACGAGATACTTGGTATGTCGTACAGCAATGGAAGTGTATGGGCATTGACACACAATTATCTTGTACGAATAAAGGATGATCTCTCTGGAATAACGGAATACAATCATTACAACAATGTTTTTAAGGATTGCAGGTTCTTTAATTACCCTATAATTCCCAAAGATGGCAAACTTTGGATTGGCAGTAAGGACGGGTTACTTGTTTTTAATGTTGAAAAGGAACAGTTTTCAAGGTTTAAGACAAACGGGATATTCTTTAATGATGACATAAGTTCACTATATTTTAAGGATGATACCACCGTGGTTATTGGATCCGACAGTGGTTTGAAGATGCTGAACTTATCAGAAGATGATATGTCGATAGTTTGGGCTGAGGACTCAGAATATGGTTATGAGCCGATAAACTGCGTTATTCCCGGGTCTGATGATCAGATATGGTTAGGGACACAAAGAGGGATAGAACTCTCAGAATATCCTTTTAAAACGCATGGTGTTTTTGGAAAATATAAAAATTGGCATAAAGAGATCAATGATATTCAGGTTACTGCTATGCTGTTCGACAGGAGCGGTATTTTATGGGTTGGTACAAGAAACAGCGGCCTCTGTAAGGTAAATATTTCGCAGCCAAAATTCTTCTCGATTTCTGCAGAGTCCGGTCAACCGTTTTCGCTCGATTCATACAACTTTACGGCTGTTCTTAAGGATAAGGATGGCGAGTTATGGTTGGGGACGGAACGTGACGGGCTTTACCGTTTAGATAAGGATATGAATCATGCAAGTCACTACAAAGTGAACATGAGGCCTGAATACGGGTTTGATGACAAGGTGAACTGCATTATGGAGGGTGAAGTAGGGTATTTATGGATCGGAACACCGCGGGGCATTTATAAATTGAATAAATATACAGGCATTGTAGATGAATTTGATTATGCAGGCAGTTCTGAATTTGCCAATCTTTTGAAGAATAACAATATTAATGACATGATAAGGGACCGGTTGGGGGATATATGGATTGCCACCTCATTTGGCCTTTACAAGTACAACGGTGAAAAAATAGTAAGTTTCTTTGAGGGTTCTGGTAATTCCGAGGAGAGTACCGGCCTATGTAGTGATCATGTAAATGTTCTTTTTGAGGATAAGCACGGCTGGATATGGATAGGTACCAAGATGGGTATCAACTTTATGAAAAGATCAGGTGAGGAGTTCAGCAGGATTTGCAATGTTCCGGGAGGTGAGCTACTGTTAAGTGATAACGATATATTGTCTTTTGGAGAAGACAGTTACAGTGATATCGTATGGATAGGTACGCGTTCAGGTCTTTCGTTTTATGATAAGACAAAATTTAAGCCGGGGCTATACAGGAAAAACAAGATGTTCGATCAGACAATGATATGTGATGTTCTGCTCGATGATTATAACAGGATATGGATAGGCACCAATAAAGGGATATTCGGAATAAACGGGGATGGCAGAGTGTTCTCTTTTACTGAAGAAGACGGGCTGCCCGGGTATGTGTTCAATGTGAATTCTGCGTTTAAGGATAAGAATTATCTCTATTTTGGAGGAGTGAAAGGCCTGGCATATCTGAATGCCGATTCCCTGAAAGAAAATATGGTGATGCCGAATGTTGTGGTCACAAATATCGATGTGTTGCATAAGGGTAAGACCATTAAAAAGTATAGCGGTGAAGTACAGGAAATAGAATTCAAATATAAGCGGAATACGATCATTAAAGTTGATTTTGCCGCACTTGAATTCAGTCAGCCAAAGCATAACTGGTATCGGATAAAGCTTGAGAATTACGATGAGGACTGGAGAGCAGAAACACAGACGAACAGCGTTAGATTTTCAAATCTTTTTCCCGGAACATATACTTTGAAGATATTGGGGGCAAACAGCGACTTTGTATGGAATAATGGGCCCACAGAGCTTGTGATACATGTTAAACCACCTTTGTGGATGACGGGTTTTGCTTATGTCTTTTACATTCTTCTGGGAGCTTTTATAATTCAGCTTATCATCAATTTCAGTGTACGCAAGTACAGGATAGAGAACCGCAGACTCAGGGAAGAGACAGAGAATAAACGCAGAATAGAGGAACAAAAAGAGGCTTTGACCAAATTCAACAGAAGCCTTACAGACAGTATCAGCTATGCCAAACGAATTCAGGAAGCGATAATCCCCTCGGAAGTTGTTTTCAGGACCTTTGTGCCGGAATCATTTGTGTACTATGGTCCGAAAGATATTGTAAGCGGGGACTTTTATTGGATATTCGAGAAAGGGGACAAAATATTTGTTGCCGTGGTTGACTGTACTGGTCATGGTGTCCCGGGCGCATTTATGTCGATAGTAGGTCACGGTATGCTCCGTAATATAATTGAGATACAGGGAGAGGAGTGTCCTGCAGAAGCCTTGAACAGGATGAGTGATGAGGTGGTAGAAGTGTTCAAGAAAAATGTTGTGACCAGCAACAAAAATGTGTTTGACCAGGAGGTTAATGACGGTATGGATATGGTGTTGTGCGTAATTGACAAAAAAGAGAACACCCTGGAATATGCCGGGGCTTACAATCCTATCTATCTTATTCGGGACAATGAGATATTTACATACAAGGGCGACAGGTTCTCTGTAGGACACAACTCTGACAGGAAATTTAGGAAAGAGAAGATACAGCTCATGAAAGATGATGTTATCTACCTCTTTTCTGATGGTTATGCCGATCAGTTTGGAGGTCCTGATAACAAGAAATTCAAATATCGCCGTTTCCGTCATCTCCTGCTTAATATCCATAAACTTCCTATGTCGGACCAGAAAGCAATACTACACCAGAAAATGGAAGAGTGGAAGAACTACTTTGATACCCCACAGGAACAGATTGACGATATGCTGATCATTGGTATCAGACCTCTTGTATGACACTTAGTTTTTAGCTAAGACGCAAAGATAGTAAGGGGGCAATGCGCAGCGTAGGGGATGGCCACGGATGGCACGAATATTTCTAGACTATCGAGGATTTCGCTTTTAGCAAAGCCCCTGGTGAGAAAAATGTGTTTTATATGTTCTACAGAAGGATCCCGGTTTTCGCATTTTTCTACCATAAAAAATCCGTAGCGGTAGCTGAGTAGATTTCAAAAAGCAACTCGCCTGGAGATCAGTGAATTTCGGATACATAGCCTCATGGGGTTAATCTAAAATGATCCGTTTCTGTCTGAGTAAATTTGTGTTCCATTCCACATGTGTTAATTTTAGTCCAGAAATACGTGAAGGTGAATTTTCCTGGTTTTTGTATTTGATACTTGTGAAATACTGCCAAAGCATATGCACCTCGAAGCAATGAATCAATACAGGATGACGATGGGGACTTTTCCTGAAAAAGATGCAGTGATTGAATGATTACCGGTAGGCAAACAATGTTATTCTTATAGCATAAGCGTGCTTGCCGTTGTGTTACGAGAGATGTCTTTTTATTTTTCTGATTAGATCCTCCGGCTGGAAAGGCTTACTGATGTAATCATCCATTCCTGATGCAAGACATTTGTCTTTGTCTTCAGGGAAAGCGTTTGCTGTAACTGCTATGATAGGAGTATGGGTGTTCGTGCTTTTCTCTATCTCTCTTATCTTGCGTGTAGCTTTAAAACCGTCCATAATCGGCATCTGAATATCCATCAGGATAAGATCATATTTGGTTTTGCCAAACTTGTCAAGAGCTTCTTTACCGTTAAAAGCAACATCGATTTTTTTAACTTCGTTTTTCAGATAGAGAATTATTATTTGCTGATTACTGAAGTTATCCTCCACAAGCAGAATGTTGGAATCACTGATCTCAACGCTGTTCTTGAAATAACTCTCGCCTTGTTTTTTCGGTTCGGTTATGTTGTTAATAGATCTGCTGTTCTGGTTCTCCTTGAATTTTGTTGTAAATTCTATCCGCGTGCTTTCCGATGTGGGATAAATGATTAACCTGTTGCCGTCGAGTTCTATTAGACGTTGAGTTATGCGCAGGTCAAGCAGGTTTACATACTTCGACGTGTCCATTCTTATCACATCGGTATCATAAAGTGAAAGCTCACTGTTTCTGTGATCTTTAGGCAGAGTGACTACAGAGTTCGATGTTATGATGAAAGTGAGCGAGATATATCCGGGAAGAGTTTCCTGTCTTTTTACTTCTATGGTTACTTCTTTCGTCTCGGACGTATTGTACTTAAGTATGCTGTTGAGCAGGTTAAGCAGGATCTGTTTTATCCTTATGCTATTCCCGATGATGTATGTAGGGACATCGGCATCGAGAGAGATACTGAAGCTTTTCTTTTCAGTGTCGTCCTGAAACAGGCGAACCGTGTTGTTGAGGGTGGCGTAAAGGTTAAAATTTATCTCCTCCGAAGGGATCTGGTTAAAATTGGTAGTCGTTGTTTCTACTAGAGAGTTAACTACGTTAACAAGATTGTTGGCAGATGCGTGTATGGTATTTATGTAATCTCGCTGATCGTCGTTAAGCGTTGTCTTCTCAAGGATGTCAATGATCCCGGTAATGTTGCTCAACGGAGTTCTTATCTGGTGTGAAAGTTTTGATATCAGCTCTTCCTGTGATTTGCTCAGATTCTTAGAATCAAGCATCTGCTTCTCTTTGTTGAGGATTATCTCGGTAGAGATAAAACTCATGGTGTACGAGATAAGAGTGGCGAAAATGAAATAAACTAACAGTGGTAATGATATTTGCAAAGGATATTCAGTGGTCATTGGGATATTACCGGAAATGACAAAGAAATCCACGATCAGAAAAGCCAGAAAAGCCAGGCTTATCATTGTTCCTTTGTTCAGATTGAAAAGGTTGATGGCCACAAAAGGAATTGCTCCTATCCAAATGAAATTCAGGTGGTCCTGATGTCCGAAAATGACAAGATAAGTGACGGTAAGAATTATAAAATTTAAGTTTATAGTTTTATAAAGTGAAGATCGTATTGATTTGTTCAGATAAAGAAATATAATAAAAAATCCAAGACTGAAGAGTAAAAGAGGCAAAGCATAAAATATGTTATCGGAAAAGAGGGCATATACCCCTTCAGTAATTACAACAAGGAAAAGAAAAAAGTTGATCAGATTAGTTAACAGATAATTATGTCGTGTCTCTATGTCAAGTTTTGTTTCCTGTTCCTGAACAAAAAGAGACAAGAATTTATTTATTGTCCTCATTTAATAAAAATTATAAGCCCTTCCCAATTCTGAAATATATGCAAAAATAAATTAAAAACAATATTTAACTATAACTTTCTGCATGTTTTACAGTATACGTATTTGATAGAAAATGTTATAGTTTTTTATTAAAAAAATGATGTTTTTTTTGATGCAGGAATATGGTTTAATAATTTACTGCAGAAAATTCTTGTATGGTATTGTTTTTTGCCGTTGTAAATGATGATACAAAAAGGAATTAAGATTGTTTAATGAATAAAAATTAAAGTTATGAGAAGGTGTTATGTATTTGTTTTGTTTTTTATTTCAGCGTTTGTGTTGAATGCTCAGGAACACTTGCCCACTAAGGCAGATTATGATAATTTTTACGATACGAAAACTATGGTTGTGCTGGATCCTAATCCCATGAGCGATTTCAATTTCAAGATAAAAGACCTGATGAAAAGGGACTGGCATATTACTGATTTTGATTTTATTACCGAGCAGGAGTTCGAAGATATGAAAGGTAATCCTGCCTATTCCTTCTTGTTGACCACAGTAGTTACTTTCGATAAAGATAAGACAAAGGCCAGATATAATTTTTTAAGCCTTTTGATGGGAAAACCGGATACTGAGATCAGGGATATGCCTGACCTTTGTTCCATACCCCTTTCGTACCTGAGGGTGGAGGATGACAGTTATGCATACAAACTTGATGCATTTCTCACATTTATTCAAAATCATGTAAAACTGATGACAGAACATCCTGAACTAATAAAGGCAAATGTGTTCAAATATTATAACAAGAATATCAAAAGCCTTAAGGATAAAACCCTTTATCTTGTGGCGGACGATCTGGAGCCTGCAATAAATACCCAGAAAAAGATACAAAAGATCTATCCTTATGATGTAAAGATCGTTTCGCGTGATGAGGTTATGGAGGCAATAGAGAATAAAGATCCAAATGTTGTTTTTTTGCATAAAGTAGGCCCGGAAGGGACCAGATACAAGGCACGTTGCTATAAGATTGTAATTGGTGCGGCAGATGCCCGTCTTTATTATTTCGATTATCATATGATCACGCCTAAGAAACGTGATTATCTTCTTGAAAAAGACCTAAAGAAAATGGCAGGGCATTAATCATAGGCGTATGGTTAAAATAAGTTTACGGTGGATTGTCCTTGCCGGCAGATTAGTCAGGGTTATACCAAAGCCGGGATCGTTTTGTGATTTATTAGGGGTTGATGCTGATAAATTTATTGATCTTCTCAGAAGATAAGGTAATAAGGTTTCGAACAGGAATTCATTGAGGTTTTACTAAGGTTTGCCGGATTAATAAGGTTATTTTTTGGGTCTATTAGATTTGTTGGTTTTCTGTACCATCAATAATCGCGTGGTGCGGTTGTCATGATTTTTGAATGCTGCGCGTCAAAAATCCCGCCAACCACGTTTGATTTCCGTGATTTCATATCCCCCCCTCCCCGATGGGGCTGCAAACTTTTGGGGGATATGCGATTGCCGATTTGAGATTAACAAAGAAATATCTATAAATGTTTTAGCCCCCATTTTTATTTCGTGGATTTTGTCGTACACCCGTTTAATATCATAAACTTGAAAACCCATAGAAAACTTAGTAGAACCTTTTTTTGTTTTGAATGATAAATGTAAACCTTATCTATCAAATAAACCTTAGTAGAAAAAAATGTTTGAACGTAGTTTCAACCTTATTACCTAATTCCATATTTGCTGCGAATTTTCTGGGATGTTTTTTTAAGTGTAAATTTGAGGCAGATCAAAAACAAAAAATAAACCGGATAATGGCTGACGATAAGAAGATAATTTTCAGTATGGTGGAGGTGAGCAAGGTTTATCCTCCGCAAAAGAAGGTGTTGAACAATATTTACCTGTCATTTTTTTACGGTGCCAAGATTGGCATAATCGGGCTTAACGGCTCGGGAAAATCTACACTGCTGAAGATAATTGCAGGAGTGGAAAAGAATTATCAGGGTCAGGTCGTGTTTTCGCCTGGTTATACCATCGGTTATCTTGAGCAGGAGCCACTGCTTGATGATAACAAGACTGTTCGCGAGGTAGTAGAAGAAGGTGTTCAGGAAGTTGTAGATGTGCTGAAAAAGTATGAAGATATAAACCTTAAGTTTGGAGATCCCGAGGTGCTTGAGGATCCTGACAAGATGCAGGATCTCATGGACGAGCAGGCAAAGCTTCAGGAGAAGATAGACCAGTATGATGCATGGAACCTTGACACTAAGCTGGAGAGGGCCATGGATGCACTCAGGTGCCCTCCCGAGGATCAGAAGATCGCTGTCCTGTCAGGGGGTGAGAAACGCCGTGTGGCTCTTTGCCGTTTGCTTTTACAGGATCCTGATATCCTTTTGCTTGATGAGCCAACAAACCACCTTGATGCCGAATCGGTGATGTGGCTTGAGCAGCATCTTCAACAGTACAAAGGAACGGTTATCGCTATCACTCACGACAGGTATTTCCTGGACAATGTGGCCGGATGGATACTTGAACTCGACAGGGGAGAGGGAATACCATGGAAAGGTAATTACTCATCGTGGCTTGAGCAAAAGACAAAACGTCTGGAGATGGAGGAGAAACAGGCCTCGAAACGTCGTAAGACGCTGGAAAGGGAACTTGAGTGGGTGAGGATGGCACCTAAGGCACGGCATGCCAAGTCAAAAGCACGTTTGTCATCATACGACAAGCTGATGAAAGAGGATGTAAAGGAGAAAGAGGGTAAGCTTGAGATCTTCATACCTAATGGCCCGCGCCTCGGTGAAAAAGTTATTGTTGCCAGGGATGTTGCCAAAGGATATGACGATAAACTTTTGTTCGAGAACCTGAATTTTGTTTTGCCTCCCAACGGCATTGTCGGAGTGATTGGGCCCAATGGTGCAGGAAAGACAACCTTGTTCCGCCTTATCATGGAAATGGAAAAACCTGACAAGGGGGAGTTTGAAATGGGAGAAACAGTCAAGATAGGATATGTGGACCAGACGCATGCTGCCATTGATCCTGAAAAGAGTGTTTATGAGGTTGTGTCCGGTGGTGCTGATTTTCTCCGGATGGGGAACCGTGAGATAAATGCCAGGGCATACCTTGGTCGGTTCAACTTCACAGGTGCCGATCAGGAGAAGAAATGCGGAGTGCTTTCAGGCGGTGAACGAAACCGGTTGCACCTTGCCCTTACACTTAAAGAGGAAGCTAATGTCCTCTTGCTTGATGAGCCTACTAACGACATTGATGTTAATACACTTCGTGCACTCGAAGAGGGGCTTGAGGATTTTGCCGGATGTGCCGTTGTTATTTCTCACGACCGCTGGTTCCTTGATCGTGTGGCAACTCATATTCTTGCTTTTGAAGGTGACTCAACTGTTTATTTCTACGAAGGGTCGTTCTCCGAATATGAAGAACATAAAAAGAAACGTCTCGGGGACATTACGCCGCACAGAATTAAATACCGTAAACTGATAAAGTAAAGGCTAGTACATCAGGGCGAGCTTGTTCGTAACAAAGATCTCTTCCTTTTTCGGGATATTGGCTTTGGGCAGAGGATTATGCAGGTAATACATCGGCATTATTCCCTGCCCTTTTACGTTACGGGGCGACCGCTCAATGATGTGATATTTTGTTTTTAATACCTCCATCATGCTTTTTGATATGTTTATCTGCATAGGATCACATATCGACTGATATCGTGCTGCCATGTTGACTGTGTTGCCAAAAATATCGAAAGTAAAATTGGACAGGCATACCAGGGAACCTATCACATCACCGTAATACATGCCTATGCGTATCTTCCATTTTATAGGGTTTGACATGTTGCGGTTTATGATGTAATTCCTTATGTCAAGGGCAATCTTTGCAGCATCGAAGATCGCATTCTCATTTTCTGCAGGCAGTCCGCACGTGGCGATGTAAGCATCACCAACGGTTTTTATCCGTGAAGAGTTATACCTGGAAATGATTTTGTCATAGGACGAATAAAGCTCATTCAGTTCCTTTATCAACCTGTGGGGCGACATTGTGGTAGTTTTTTTTGTGAAGTTTACAAGGTCAATGAAAATAACTACTACATTTTGATAACGTTTAGGTATTGAGTATCCGGTCTTTTTTATGTCATGGATTATTTTGGCAGGCAGAAGCGCATTAAGTATTGTTACTGCTTTTTGCTTTTCTATACTCAGCCTCTGCTTTTGGACCTTAAGCTCTTTAAGTGCAGATGACAGGAGAAGTGCGTTGTTGACCTTGATAGTCAGTTCCTGTTTGTTTATGGGTTTTTTCAGGAAGTTGAATGCTTTATTGTCAATTATAAGTTGTATCTGGTCAGGGAGCGTATCGGAGGTTGTGATGATAACGGGGATGTTCTTTGTTTCGTTTCTGCGTTTTAGCCTGATAAGGGTATCAATGCCGTCCATCTCAGGCAATTCCCTGTCCATGATGATGATATCAGGTCTTTCTTTGACAGCAGACGTGTATGCATTTTTTCCGTTTCGTTCAGTGATGAAAAGGAAAAATGGGTCAACAGAAGAGAGAACATCTTTGATGTATTCCACTATTGCTAAAGTGTCATCGACAATTAAGATTGTCTTCCCCATTATTAAAAATTAATTGCGTTAATAAACAGGTGTTTTTGGGTTATACGTAAAAAATGAAAAAGGTTTACCTGCTTTGATAAAAATATTGATCATGATGATTAAAAAGATAAAATCTGGGACAAGTGATTTTTGAAAATAAAAAAGGCCCTCGATGAGGAGTTTTATCTCCAATCAGAGGGCCCGGAATAAATTATTTTTTAGGTTCCCAGTAGCATCTTTTAGGTGATGCTATCTTTTCTTCTTTCTTGAGAACTTTCATTGCTTTATCAACCTCTTTTTTATCAAGGCCTGCAAGTTCTGCGATCTCCCCTGCCTTAAGGGGTTTACCTGCGTTGCTCATTGCTTCGAGTACTTTGTCTGTAAGTTCCATGTTATTTTTTTTAGTGTTAATAATTGTGTTATGTTTCATTTAAACACAGAAACAAAGAATATGTTTAAATGTTCATTTAAATTGGTTACGAATATTTTGATAAATTTGCAGCTGTTTTTACTGATAATAAGATTATAAAGATATGGCTCAGAAACCGGGAATTCCAAAAGGGACAAGAGATTTTTCACCTGAAGTGATGGTGAAACGCAACTATATATTCAATAACATAAAAGAGGTTTTTCAAAAGTACGGTTACCTGCCGATAGAGACCCCGGCAATGGAAAACCTTTCCACTCTCCTTGGCAAATACGGAGAGGAGGGCGACAAGCTTTTGTTCAAGATACTTAATTCGGGGGATTTCCTTAGAAAAGCCGATCCGAAGTTACTAACAGATAAGGTGTCGGAAAAGGTAGCCGCACATATCAGTGAGAAAGGTCTTCGGTATGACCTTACTGTTCCTTTTGCCCGTTTCGTGGTACAGCATCAGAACGAGATAGCCTTTCCTTTCAAACGATATCAGATACAGCCTGTGTGGCGGGCCGACCGTCCACAGAAAGGCCGTTACCGTGAGTTTTACCAGTGTGATGTGGATGTTGTGGGAAGCAATTCGCTGCTTAATGAGGTAGAACTGATACAGATAGTCGATGAGGTGTTCAGGAAGCTGAATGTCAATGTTGTGCTGAAACTTAACAACCGTAAGGTGCTTGCCGGCATTGCCGAGAAGATCGGCGCTCAGGAAAAGATAGTTGACATAACCGTTGCTATCGACAAGCTTGATAAGATAGGTCTTGAGAATGTCAATGCAGAACTTGAAAGCAAGGGGCTAAGCAAAGAAGCTATCGATGCTTTGCAGCCTATAATCTTACTTGATGGGAATAACCCGGAAAAGTTAAGTAAGTTAAAGGGTGTTTTGAAAGATTCCGAAACCGGGATGAAGGGAGTTTCGGAGCTTGATCAGGTGTTTGAGATGCTTGAAGTCCTTAACCTTGATCTTGAAGTAGAGCTCGATCTCACCCTGGCGAGAGGGCTGAACTACTACACGGGGGCAATATTCGAGGTGAAGGCTAAAGATGTGGAGATAGGCAGCATTACAGGCGGCGGAAGGTATGATGACCTTACAGGTATCTTCGGGCTGAAAAATGTGTCCGGTGTTGGTATATCCTTTGGTGCCGACCGTATTTATGATGTGATAAACCAGCTGGGCCTTTTCCCGGAACATTCGGATGCATCAGTTCAGCTTTTGTTCGTTAACTTTGGTGAAAAAGAGCAGTTGCACTGCTTGAAACTTCTTACAGAGATCAGAAAGGCCGGGATCAATGCCGAGATTTATCCTGATCCGGTAAAGCTTAAAAAGCAGATGACTTACGCCAATAAAAAGAGTGTTCCTTTTGTGGCAATGGTAGGGGAGAACGAGATGAACGAGGGGGTTATAAACCTTAAGAACATGGAAACCGGTGAGCAAGAGAATGTAACACTGGAAAAATTGATAACTATCATTAAAAAATAGATTTTTTTTGCCGTTATTGCATCTTTAACAATGTGATAAAAATGGGCCGGATCTTTAGAAACAATGATCTTATAATTTACTCTATGGGGGGAGACATTCGCTTTCCCTGAATCTTTCTGTCTTTTTCTGAGCTCCGGTATGTAGCCGTTGGGTTCAGTGTTCATTTATTTTAGCAGGGCCGGAGTTCAATACTCTGATGGCGGCTGATTCGTATTTGTGATTATTAATCAAAATTAAATTTTAAAAAGATGGGAAAGATTCATTTTATATCACCGGAAAAATTAACATTCAAACAGATA
Source organism: Marinilabiliaceae bacterium (assembly GCA_027034005.1). Taxonomy (GTDB): domain Bacteria; phylum Bacteroidota; class Bacteroidia; order Bacteroidales; family Marinilabiliaceae; genus JAADEM01. Next base: position 5,300 of record JALVJU010000459.1, on the reverse strand, counting down.
GAGGCCATTCTCGAAGAGGAATACGAACTGAAATTATCGGACGAGTCAAAAGATCTGATAGTTAAATGTAAGAACTATCTTGATGAGAAGATCCGCACTGAAGATAAGCCGATATACGGTATCAATACCGGTTTTGGCGCATTGCATAACATCTCCATCTCAAAAGAGGACCTGAGCAAACTTCAGGAGAACCTGGTTATGAGCCATGCCTGTGGTGTAGGCAGGGAAGTGCCCAAGGATGTCGTTAAGCTAATGCTGTTGCTGAAGATTCATGCTCTCAGCATGGGTAAATCAGGGGTGCAGCTGGTAACAGTAGAACGACTGATAGAGTTTTTTAACAAAGGCATTTATCCGATAGTTTTTGAACAGGGTTCGCTTGGTGCATCAGGCGACCTGGCTCCGCTGGCGCACCTGTTCCTGCCGTTGCTCGGGCACGGTTACGTTTATTTTAACGATGAAAAGATAGAGGCATCTGAAATGCTTAGGCAGAACGGATGGGAGCCGATAAAGCTGGAAGCAAAAGAGGGACTGGCATTGCTGAACGGAACACAGTTCATGAGCTCTCATGCTGTTTACACTCTACTCAGGGCTTTCCGACTCGTGAAGTATGCCGATATCATTGCGGCTATATCCCTTGATGCATTTGACGGCCGCATTGAGCCGTTCTTTCACCAGCTTCATGTCATACGACCTCATGCAGGGCAGATAGAGACGGCGAAGAATATCAGCGCTTTGCTTCAGGGCAGCGAATTGATCAAAAGGCCTAAGAAGCATGTTCAGGATCCATATTCGTTCCGTTGCGTCCCTCAGGTGCACGGAGCTGTTAAGGAGGCCATAAACTATGTTTCCAAAGTTGTGTTGACGGAGATAAATTCCGTTACCGATAATCCTATAGTTTTCCCTGATGATGACATGATAATCTCGGGAGGTAACTTCCACGGTGAACCTCTTGCCCTTGCCCTTGATTTCCTCTCCATTGCCATGAGCGAAATAGGCAGTATTTCCGAGCGCCGTACATACCGGTTGATAGCCGGGGAGCGCGGACTGCCTGAGTTCCTGGTTGCCAATCCGGGACTGAATTCCGGCTTTATGATACCCCAGTATGCTGCGGCATCCATCGTCAGCCTGAACAAGCAGATGGCAACTCCTTCATCTGTTGACAGCATTCCTTCTTCCAATGAGCAGGAAGACCATGTGAGTATGGGAGGCAATGCCGCCACAAAAGCGCTTAAGATTGCAGAGAATGTGGAGCGTGTGCTTGCCATTGAGTTGTTTAATGCCTCACAGGCTATGGAATTTCGCAGGCCTGCAAAGACATCCCCTTACCTCGAGTCTTTCCTCGAAGAGTACCGTAAAGAGGTTACATTCGTTAAAGAAGATAAGATACTTTATAAAGAGATAGATGCAAGTATCCAGTTTCTGCAGGATGGCAGGTTTGAGGAGTTTGCGTAAAAAACAAATTGGGGGTGCGACTTGTAGTCGTGCCCCCAATATGCATGTTCACATTCTTATTCGACATTCAAAGCGGCATCGCCGCGTAATTTTATAGAAAAAGGCGATAGTGCTTTAGTTGGGTGCGTAGCACCGGGATATTAAACGTTGGGTGAAAATGTACACGGCATGAATATTCCGGTGCTCTGCACCTAAGTTTTTTTTGTTGCTTATAGCTACAAATATTGCGGTGCTACGCACCTTGGGGGCCAGGGGTGAGTAAACTCTTACTCTGCGCCTCCATGCCTCTGTGTTATTCTATTTGTACCCCCACCAATATTTACTCAAATCTTTGTCTTGGTGGACGTTGCTGGTTTTGTGCATTCTGGTGCCTGATCCTTTTCAAAAGATAGTTCTTGAATGCAATCTCTGCCTGATAAAGCTTAAGCACTTTTTCAATGCTTAAAACCTTCTTGAATCTATCGTGGTATTCGATGTCCAGGTTTGCATCTTTTAGTTTCAGACCTACAAATTCGTCAGCAAGCGCCTCTTTTTCTTTATCAGTGTATGTATCCCAGTTGCTGTTCAGCTCATAAGCAATATCTTTGCGGCGTTTGTTCAGAGCTTCTTTTTTTTGTGCCAGCTCGTTGTAGATAGGCCAGAATACCTGTGCCTCTTCAGGTGTGAGGTCCAGCTTCTCTGTTATGAAAGCTATTTTCTGTGCTTTTATTTTACTCAATCTGTCATTTGAAATTCCCTGACTGAATAGAGAGAGTGTAAAAAGGGAAAGAATAGTTATGGTAAATATCTTTTTCATTTCAGTTTTTTTGTAAAGTTAAAATAAAATGAGATCTTCTACATCATCCTGTGTCAGACCTGTAACGTCTATTTCAATTTCCGAATTAATATTATTTGTTTTGTCTTGTTTGTCTGTTTTGTTACAATCGGTTAAGTAACAAATGAGATCATATTCGTTGAACTCTGTAAAAAACTGATCGAGCGTGCCGTCGTCAAAAAACATCTCGGTATTTACTTCTGCGGTTTTTGTGTTTGAAAAATCCGGGCCGAAAGTGATGTAAAGAGCAATGATGAAAAGGAACCCGGCAGCGAGTCCCAGCCAGGGTTTCATTATCCGGATCAGTCCCGGACGTTGATTTTCATCCTCCCGTTCTATCCTCTCTTTCATTCGTTGCGGGAAACTGTCGAAATAGCCTTCAGGAACGTCAAAAGGATTGTTGCCCTTCAATTCGTTCAATGCGTCAAATATGTCTTTATCCTTGTTCATCGATCAGATTGTTTGTCTGTTTTGTTAGATGCAATTTAGGCTAAAAGGTTTAATTAAATTACAAAATTATTTTTTATCAAATTAGTTCGTTGTTAAACATATCCTTGATCTTATTAACTGCATGATGGTACGAGGCCTTTAATGAACCTACGGAAGTTCCTGTAATCCTGGATATCTCTTCATATTTCATCTCGTCAAAGTATTTCATGTTAAAAATTAATCGTTGTTTGTCAGGCAATTTAAGTATGAAACTTTGGAGCTTACGCTGAAGTTCCGTACCGTTGAAATGATGGTCGCTTTTTAGTGTGTTTTCAAAGGATGATTCTTCTTTGTTAATCGAAAATGCCCTTTGTTTATCCCGGGTTTTTAAAAATGTAAAAGTCTCGTTGGTTGCAATCCGGTACACCCAGGTGTAAATTGATGAATCACCCCTGAACTTGTCAAGACCTTTCCATATTTTCAGAAAACTGTTTTGCAGAATGTCATCGGTATCATCATGCGAGATAACCATTTTACGGATATACCAGTAAAGGCGCTCCTGGTATTTTTTTAGGATAAGAGAAAAAGCCCTCTCTTTATCCCGGGAGTCCTTTAGTGTTTGAATTATTTTCTTGTCCGACAAACCGGTATCTGTCATTAATTATATTTATGAGGTTGCTCTCTGGTCTTTTTGACGTAAAAAAAAGAAAAAGGTTTAATTTTTTATTTCAATAGGGTTGATGGTGCAGTAGTTTGTTTTTATATCATGGGCAGGTTATTTTATTTTTCTGATTTGGTCTTGGCTGCTTCTTTTAAAGGATCAACAGGGGAACCATCTTTTGAAACAGGGAACCTGACAAAAAAAGATGAACCTTGCCCCGGTTTTGAAATAACATCTAAAGAACCGCCCAGCATATCAACGAGGTTTTTTGCAATGGCAAGGCCAATGCCCGTTCCGCTATAAATCTTGGATTCTGATTTTGCAACTTTTATAAATCTGTCAAAGATTACTTTCAGGTCATTTTGGGATATCCCGATGCCCGTGTCTTTTACAAAAAATTCAATGGCTTCATCTTTCCCCGTATTTATGAGCTTGTATCCAAACTCAATTTTCCCTTTGTCTGTGAATTTAAAAGCATTGGACAATAAATTGGAAAGGACCTGTTTTAACCTTATGCCGTCAGTATATAAAATTATATCATCGTTTTTTCCCGGTACTGATAATTCGAAAGTGATATCACTGTTTTTGTTCAGTGTGTCGTATTCATAATAAAGTTCATTTAAGATGCTGTTTATGCTGTGTTCGCCTTTGGATATGCTCATCTGTCCTGCTTCTATCTTTGATATGTCGATGATATCTTCAATCAGTCGTAGCAAGGTGTTGCAACTGCTGTTTATCATGTTTGAATACAGCTTCTCCTCCTCTGATTGTTTGTTCTGTGCAAGCAGTGTTGAAAAACCGATAATAGAGTTCATCGGTGTGCGTATCTCATGCGACATGTTGGCAAGGAAGGCAGATTTTAACTTATCAGCGGCCAAGGCTTTGTTCTTTGCATCTATCAGTTCTTTTTGTTGTTCCACCAGCCGCCGGTTCTTTTCTTTTAGTTCTTTTTCCATTTGCAACTGCTCGGTAATGTCAAAAACATAACCTTGAATAGTGGGTTTGTTCTTGTACATGAAAGATGATGAAACAACTATAACATCGAGGAGTGTTCCGTCTTTTTTAACGAACTTTTCTATTAGCGGCTCTATTTCTGTGCCGATATGCTTTAGCCCGTATGCAATCCTGTTTATTGCGGGCTTTTGAAAATCAGGGTGTATGAATTCAGTAGCCGGCTTGCCCGTAGCCTCATCAAGGTTATCGTAGCTCATTAATTTTATGAGTTTCGGATTGCCGTAGATTATTTTCCCCTCTTGGATCAAAAATACACCAACCGGAGATATGTCGAGCAGTTTCATGTAATTATTTTCAATATCGAATACGTTGTGGCTCTTTTTGATTTGGATGTCCTCAATGTTTTTATCCTTGAATATTAGGAATATCAAGAGGGTAATTGTTACAGTAAGGGAAGAAAATGAGATGATCTCTGAGTAAGAAGAGTTAAACAGGTTGAATGAATTGCCGATAATTAATATTAACAGCAGAATTACCAGGTAACATTTATATGTGCATTTTGATAACACAGGCTTTGTCTGTTGTGAAAAATAAAGATAAAGATAAAGTTAATAAAAAAATGATGTACTTTTGCAGCCTGAAATAAAAACCTAAATAATTTTAACAAATGGGGTTACAGTGTGGTATTGTAGGATTGCCTAATGTGGGCAAATCAACTCTTTTTAATTGCCTGTCGAATGCAAAAGCGCAATCGGCTAATTTTCCTTTTTGTACGATAGAGCCAAATGTGGGTGTTATCACAGTTCCGGATGAGAGGCTGAACAAACTTGATGAGCTGGTGCATCCGCAAAGGGTTGTGCCTACAACTGTTGAAATCGTTGATATTGCTGGGCTTGTAAAAGGGGCCAGCAAGGGGGAAGGACTCGGGAATAAATTCCTGGCAAATATCCGTGAGACTGATGCCATAATCCATGTCCTTCGTTGTTTCGA
>JALVJU010000458.1 GCA_027034005.1 Marinilabiliaceae bacterium | reverse complement strand
CCCCCTTTTTTTTGGTTTTATTTTGATCTTATGCCGTAGTATTACTTCGATATATCCTGTGCATCTATCACTGTTACAGCAGCAATGTCCACTATCTCTCTGATAGAACAGTTCATCTGTAGAACATTTATCGGCTTACGGATTCCCATAACGATAGGGCCGATTATCTCTGCACCTCCAAGTTCATTCATCATCTTGTATGCGATATTACCTGAACTAAGGTTAGGGAATATAACGGTGTTAACATCATGACCGTTGATCTTTGAGAACGGGAACTTATCTTCCCTTAGCTGTGTATTAAAAGCGTAGTTTGCCTGCATCTCACCGTCAACCAACAGATCAGGATGATTCTCGTGCAGATACTTAACCGCATCCCTTACACGTAACGGACTTCCGTCGCGTGTAGAACCAAAGTTGGAATAAGAGACCATTGCTATCACAGGTGTCATCCTGAAGTTACGAACAACATCAGCGGTCATAAGTGCTGTTTCGACAAGTGTACGCGGAGTAGGACTGTAATTCACTGTTGTGTCAGCAAAGAAGAACGGCCCCTTTTTCGTCATCACGATGTACATACCTGCAATATTCTCATAAGGATCTTTCGTACCCACTATCTGAAGTGCCGGACGTATGGTATCGGCATACTTACTTGAGTATCCGCCAATGAAACCGTCTGCCTGTCCTGTCTCAACCATCATAACACCAAAATAGTTCTGGTTGTTCATAAGCTCACAGGCCTCTTCCTTATTCAGGCCCTTGCGTTTTCTTTTGTCGTAAAGTATTTCAGCAAACTCTTTTCTCCTTTTATCCTCCTCTTCGCTCTTGATATCGATGATATCCATTCCCTCGATGTTGATAATGTTCTCTTCGGCAACTTTCTCGATATCACATTTGCGTCCGAGAAGAATGGGATATCCAATTCCTTCATGGCTAACTGTTTCTGCTGCCTTAAGGACCTTAACATGATCGGCATCCGCAAAGATGATACGCTTCGGATTGATCTTTGCACGCTGATGGATCCCGTCAACAAGTTTATCATACAGCCCCATACGTTTAAGCAACTTGACCTTGTATGCTTCAAAATCCTCGATCGGCTCCCTTGCAACTCCGCTGTCCATTGCTGCTTTGGCCACAGCCGGGGCTACGGTGGTTATCAGTCGCGGATCAAGGGGCTTGGGAATGATGTATTCACGCCCAAAACTGAGGTTCTGGCTCTTGTAGGCTGCATTGACCTCTTCGGGAACAGTCTCCTTGGCAAGCTTTGCAAGTGCATATACTGCGGCCTTTTTCATCTCCTCATTAATCTTGGTAGCCTTAACATCAAGCGCACCCCGGAAGATGTACGGAAAACCGAGAACATTGTTTATCTGGTTTGGATAGTCGGAGCGGCCGGTAGCAAAAATGATATCCGGCCTTGCTTCGACAGCCACATCGTAAGCAATCTCCGGGTTAGGATTTGCCATGGCAAAAACTATCGGATCTTTTGCCATACTCTGAACCATCTCTTTGGTCAATATGTCGGCTTTTGAAAGTCCCAGAAACGCATCAGCTCCTTTTATGGCCTCTTCGAGGGTTTCAGCTTTTGTGTCGCGTGCAAACTCCTTTTTATACTTGTTCAAATCGGCCCTTCTTGTGGTTATCACACCCTTACTATCGAGCATGAGAACATTCTCGGGTTTAACACCAAGGCTCATGTACAGTTTTGTACACATTATAGCCGCAGCTCCCGCACCATTGACAACAACCTTAAGTTTTTCTATCTTTTTACCGTTAAGTTCGAGTGCATTGAGAAGACCTGCAGCGGAAATTATCGCAGTACCATGCTGGTCGTCATGGAAAACAGGGATATCAAGCTCCTTTATCAGGCGCTGCTCTATCTCAAAACATTCAGGCGCCTTGATGTCCTCAAGGTTAATACCTCCGAAAGTAGGTGCAATTGCCTTGGCAACTTTAATGAAAGCATCAATATCGGTCTCGTCAACTTCAATGTCAAACACATCGACATCGGCAAATACTTTGAAGAGAAGGCCTTTTCCCTCCATAACAGGTTTACCGGCCAAGGGACCAATATTGCCCAGGCCCAGAACTGCTGTTCCGTTCGACATTACAGCCACAAGGTTGTTCTTGGCCGTATAACGATATGCATCATGCGGGTTTTTCTCGATCTCTTTACAGGGGTCGGCTACACCCGGAGTATATGCCAACGACAGGTCACGTTGTGAACTGTATGGTTTTGTAGGCACTACCTCGATCTTTCCCGGACGTCCCATTTCATGATATCTGAGAGCATCCTGTTTTGTTATTTTTGTCATTTTTTTTTATATAAATTTAATGTTGTTTTAAATGTTAAAAGCGAAATCAAATTTACTCTTTTTCGAATCTAAAAACCATTTTTTACAAAATATAAATTATCGCTCCCATAACTTTACAACATAAAATACTGATTCATTGAACATAATAGCACCGTTAAAAAAGTTTAAACAATTTGTCGTATTTTCACGTTCTAAAGAAACAATAACCCAATAACCATGAAAATATTAAAATACATTCTGATAATCATATCCCTTACCATATCTTCAAATCTGTTTTCTCAGGAACAAAAACAGGCAGAAACCACCCAACAAAAAGTTGCCGCCCCAAAAATAAAACTTATCCCCTCGTTTGATCTCACAAACCGTCTGCCGGATGCTACAAACAAGGTTAAGAAGATAGGTAACTCACTCATATCACAGGAAAAACTATATGAGGAGAAAAAAAAGCTTGATAATTTCCTGGCCGGGCTTAAACGGTTTGAAAAAGAGCACAACTCATTCAACAAAAACATGATAGACCAGGGACGCCTGCAGGATGAACTGTATCAGTGGAACAAAAAGAAAGATGAACTTGCGGTCATTCAAAAAAGTTTTTCAGACATAAATAATGACCTGCTTGAGAAGAAAGAGGCCCTGCAAGAAATATCGACACTGTGGGGAAAAAGTTTGGAAGCAGCAAAAAAGGATAATCTGCCCCGTAACGCAAAAAAAATGGTACAGGCTTTTCTTAACGATATCAACACTGTACAGGCAAAGGTAACCCAGAAAAGCAACTTCCTTTATTCCCAGCTTGAAAAACTAACCGCTGCCACAATTTCCATCAATGACAACATTGAGGCAATTGAGAAGAAACTAAACAACCTGACCAACCTTCTTCTTTTTACAAAAGAACCTTCACTCATAAAAGTAATATTTAACAACGAAGACTCCATAGAGAACAGACGAACCTACACCCTTAAAGAAATTTCCTTGCCTATCAGGAATTATGTAGTTGACAACACTTTATATCTGGCATTTCATTTTTTGTTCTTTATTCTGCTTATATTCATTCTTACAGTTGTAAAAAAACAGATAAAACCGGAAAAATACCGTAATATAAACCCGAGACTGCTCAACACTGTTTTTGAGGTTTTGTCTCGCCCCGTAGTTACATCCTTTCTGCTTTACCTGTTAAGTTCAAACATTTTATATTCCGATGCTCCGCCCATTTTACGGACTCTTACCTACTTCCTGCTTCTTATTCCCGTAATGATAATATTACCTGTGATCACGGTTAAACGACTTAACATTTATATTTACGGACTTGGTTTCATTTACCTTCTCACTCTATTCCTGCGATTACACCTGTTGAGCCCTGTAATTCAATACCTCATAATCCTGGCTGCAACGGCCTTGTCACTGATAGGAATAAGCAAATTCGTAAAAAAAACTATTCTGTTAAGGCTTTTTCCTGACAGTGAATCAAGAAATTCCATTGCTTTCCTGTTCTATATTTTTGCCATGCTTTTGATCATTTCATTCGTTTCAATACTTATCGGATACTATTCTCTCGGTGTTTTTCTTTTCGACAACACCATTTGGTCTATTTACCGGTTCTTCCTCTATTATGCAGCATACCTTCTACTCGAAGGATTTAGTGAACTTATTATTCACAGCGAATATTTCCAGAAAATAAATTCTGTAAAAAGAAACAAGGAAAGAATTCTATCATGGACAAACTCTGTTTTGAAAATATTGATCACATTCTACCTTTTAAAAGAGATCTTTGTACTGTTCCGCATATGGGACAACATAAAAGAATACATCTCCGAAATATGGAATTATGAGATAGCTGCCGGTGAATTGAAATTCACTATCGGCAGTATTCTTACTCTTGTCATAACCATCTGGGTATCCAACCTTTTATCAAAAGTTATCAGCACTGTGCTCGAACAGGATATCCTGAAAAAATTCAAGCTTAAGAGAGGTGTACCGCGAACGATATCAACCATTGTAAAATACGGAATTCTGACGGTTGGTTTCCTGATTGCCATTGCCGCTGCAGGCATGGAACTTCAAAATTTCACCATCATAATCGGAGCCCTTGGGGTTGGTATTGGCTTCGGCCTCCAGGATATCATCAACAATTTTATTTCAGGGATGATACTTCTTTTCGAACGCCCTATTCAAGTTGGCGACACTGTTCAGGTCGATCAGCTATGGGGAACGGTTAAGAACATTGGAATACGCTCGAGTGTTATTCGTGCTTTCGACGGTTCGGAAGTGATAGTGCCCAACAGCATGCTGATATCAAGGGAAGTTACCAACTGGACACTGTCAGATCAGAAACGAAGACTTGAGATAGAGGTTGGAGTAGAATACGGCACAGATCTGAAAAAAGTTATTAAAATACTTATTCACAGTGCAAGGAAGCATAAAGATGTAATGGACGACCCGGCCCCTGCTGCCTGGTTCTCAGGTTTTGGTGACAGCTCAATAAACTTTCGGCTTGTGTTTTGGCATGGTCAGTTCGACGGTTCACTGACCGTAAAAAGCGAAGTAGCCATTACTATTTTTGATGAACTGTCGAAAGCCGGAATAACCATACCATTCCCTCAACAGGATGTTTATATCAAAGATACACCCAATGAAACACTAAAAAAAGAAGTGAAAGAAACAAAAACACGAACGGCAACAAAAGAGAAAGCAGGGCCAAAATCAAAACCGGGACCAAAACCGGCATCCAAAACCAGAAAACCAAAGACCGGGACCGGAGAAGAAAAAGAGTAAGTAAATTTTTATCGGGGGGACGATCCAAAATCGCACCCCCTTTTTTTTAGTTCAAAATATTCCGGCACCTCACCCCCATTGCTACTTATTTAGAACTCTTCTATATTATCTGCGTTTAAGACTATTAATCAACCATTTACATCTAATTACCCATATTACTCCAATGCGGATAATCCAAAAAAAATGTATCTTTATGAACACAAGAAGGTTACCTGAAAATATATTGACAATAAAATATAATTAATTAACACTATTACTGTTATGACAGGAAAGAAAAAATCTTCTAACCGCCGGAAAGGATTTCTGTTTTTTCTTACAGGAATAATAATTACGATTATCCTGATATATCCTTTTAACAGAGCGGTTAGCTACACATCCACCAACGAATATTGCAACAGTTGTCACGTTCATGATCATGCCATGGGTTCGTGGAAACTTTCACCGCACGTTAACAATGACGCGGGAGTTGTTGTTAATTGTGTTGATTGCCACCTGCCGCCCAAAGGTCATGGATACCTTGCCGCCAAGATCAAACACGGGACAAAAGACATTTACGGGTATTACTTCAAGGACTCGGCCGATTTCAAGTGGGAATCGATGAGAACACCGGAAAAGGCAAATACTTTCACATACGAAGAGTCGTGTAAAAGATGCCACACGAACCTTTATCCTGAAGGATTGAGCCGTGAAGGTGTTGATTCACATATCCACTACCAACAGGCAGATGCCGACATGACATGCCTTAACTGTCACATGCATACAGGCCATTACCTGCCGGGTTACAAGCATGCTCAAAACACGAACATTGCGGAAAATGAGGGCAACAAAGAGCTCTTTAAAGAACCAACGATTGTTACCGGGTTCAAGGATTACACGGAAAAGGTCCCCGGCACTTCGGTATCGTTCAACATGAAAGCCATTAAAGGTGGCGAATTCGTGATGGGCAGCCCTGAGGATGAACCTTTCCGTAAAAATGACGAAGGACCGCAGAAAAAAGTTAAGATAAGTCCGTTCTTCATGGCAGAGATAGAAGTTTCATGGGACGAGTTCCTGGCCTGGTTCAATGCAACAGCATCTGAAGGACGCAAAGAGGAGGACAAGAACCAGCCTAAGGTTGATGCTTTTACCGGTGCCACACCGCCATGGGGCGCCCCCGACCAGGGATGGGGTAAAGGCAAACGACCGGCTATCACAATGTCATTCTTCGCGGCTACCCAGTACTGCCGTTGGCTCTCTGCCGTTACAGGCAAAAAGTACCGTCTCCCAACCGAAGCCGAATGGGAATATGCTGCACGCGGCGGAACAGAGACTCCATATTTCTTCAAAGGCAGTCCGAAAGATTACTCGGCATATACGTTCTGGAACAAATGGTTCGGGCCTGATACTACTGTTATCAACAGCTATGCCATCTACAAAGAGAACAGCGGTGGCAAAACACAACTGCCTGACAGGGTTCATCCAAATCCGTTCGGACTTAAAAATATGTCAGGTAATGTCGGCGAATTTTGTTCCGACTGGTATTCACCCAATGCTTATCAGTTAATAAAAGACGGTGCCGTTGATCCCAAAGGGCCGCGCCGTGGCAAAGAGCATGTTGTAAGGGGCGGCTCCTGGAGAAGCGATGCAAGCGAACTCCGCAGTGCTGCAAGGAACTTCACACAAACAAAAGCATGGCTGAAAACCGATCCGCAGATACCCAAAAGCAAGTGGTGGTATTCCGACCAGAACTATGTCGGTTTCAGGGTTGTTTGTGAACCCGATTCAAGTATTGTAACAAAATAAAAAACATCATACATCGAACATCAAAAATTCACACGTCATGAGTAAAAAGAAAAATATAGATCGCAGAAAATTCATAGAGAACACAGCCATAGCCGGAGCTCTCGGCCTGGTAGCCGTAAACTCCCTTTCTTCGTGCAGCAGTAAAAAAACTCCCGAAGAACTCGGCATGCCCCCTATTCTGAACCATGCACCTAAAGGCAAGCCATTAAAGGCAGGACTGATAGGATGCGGACACCGTGGCACCGGTGCCCTTCTTAACTTTTTAAGTGCAGGCCCGGGACTAAGTGTAGGCGCCCTTGCCGATGTTTTCCCCGATAAAATTGCAGCTGTACGCAATCGTCTGAGAAAATACAAGCTTGATGTAAAAGACGATCAGTGTTTTGTAGGGCTTGATGCATACAAAAAAGTTATAGAGTCGGATGTGGACGTTGTCATGCTTGTGACTCCCCCCTACTTCCGTCCTATGATGTTTAAAGCAGCTATTGCAGCAAAAAAACATGTATTCATGGAAAAACCTGTTGCCGTTGACCCGGTTGGGGTCCGTCAGATAATTGCGACAGGCCGTCTTGCCAAAACACTCGGTTTGAATGTTGTTACTGGTACCCAAAGAAGGCATGCGGCAGATTACATTGCTACATATGTTAATGTTGCAAACGGGATGATAGGAAAGCCTCTTGCCGCCAAGGCATTCTGGAACCAGGAGCACGTGTGGTTCCGCCGCCGTCAGCCGGGCTGGACCGACATGCAGTACATGCTGCGCAACTGGAACAATTTTGAATGGCTCAGCGGTGACCACTTCCTCGATACCCATATCCACAACATCGACATCATAAACTGGTTCATGGGAAATACCCACCCTGTATCGGCCATGGGATACGGAGGCCGTGCACGCCGTGTGACAGGTAACCAGTACGATTTCTTCAGTGTCGATTTTGATTACGGCTTGGGCCGTTTTTCTCACAGCATGACCCGCCAGATAGATAACTGTTCCAATGGAACGGGAGAACACATCATCGGTTCTAAAGGCTACACCAACTGCCACAACAAGATATGGGACCTCGATGGAAATCTGATCTGGCAATATGAATACCCAAAAGATAAAGATGGCAAGCCAATGAAACAGGTTAAAGTATCACCTTACATCCAGGAGCACATTGACCTTGTTACTGCCATACGTACCAATCGGTATGTCAACATGGCCGAAACAACAGCCATATCAAACCTGACAGCTATCATGGGGCGTGAATCTGCTTATACCGGCAAACGGATAACTTGGGATGAGATAATGAGTTCTAATCTGAAACTTGGCCCTGATAAAATCACAATGGGTAACGTGGACGATATGAGCAAGTACCAAACCGTACCGGTTCCCGGAACAGCTATCAAGTCATAGCCATCCGTAAAAATTAAGGTTCGATCCGTAGATTGTGTCCCGGTCCCCGGGACTTTGCTAACGCTCGAAATCATACGTGGCACATTCTACATCATTACCGACCATAACAGAACATAACAGATTTAACTATTTTAAAAAATCCATAAAATGTCAAAAAACAAAGTCTCAAGAAGATCATTCTTAAAAAAGAGTGCAGCGGCAACAGCAGCCGTATCGCTCTTTCCTACCGTAGTTCCGGCAACGGCCCTTGGCAGGAACGGGGCTGTGGCTCCCAGCGACCGCATAGTGATGGGCCTTATAGGCTCGGGAGGAATGGGCAACCATGACATGATGCAATTCCTCGGTAAGAAAGAGGCACATGTCGTAGCATGCTGTGATGTCGACGAGCGTCACCTGAAATCCACTAAGGCCACCATCGACAAAAAGTACAAAAACAAGGATGCTCGTACTTATCACGATTACCGCGATATGCTCGAGAACGAAAAGATGGATGCTGTTATCCTTGCACTGCCCGACCACTGGCACAGTCTCATTGCCGTAGCCGCGGCCAACAAAGGACTTGATATTTACGGTGAAAAACCTCTTGCACGTTCCATTGTTGAGGGCAGGGCCATAGTGGAAGCCGTGCACAAAAATAATGGAATATGGCAAACCGGAAGCTGGCAAAGGTCTGTACCACACTTCCACCGTGCCGTGGAACTTGTTCGCAACGGTGTGATAGGGAAAATATCACATGTGGAAGTCGGTCTGCTTGACGGCAGGACATCGATAGGCACTCCTCCCGTACAAAAAGTGCCTGACGGCGTTGACTGGGATTTCTGGCTGGGTCCGGCGCCAAGTGTTCCCTTCAGGGGTGTTCTCCACTTCAACTGGCGCTGGATATTGGACTATTCGGGCGGTCAGCTTACCGACTGGGCCGGACACCATGTTGACATTGCACACTGGGGACTCGATTTTGACAATGTGGCTCCTGTTAAAATAAAAGGTAAAGGTGTTTATCCCGTTACAGGGATCTACAACGTGCCTGTAGAATATCTCATAGAAGCAGAATACGAGAACGGTCTTACCATGACAATTGCCAATGCCCGTTACTTTTACGACAAGCGCAAGAACGGCCTCTGGCCAAAAGTCGGAGCTGTAAGGTACGGTATTGGCACAGTATGGTATGGTGAGAAAGGCTGGATACATGTTAACAGAA
>JALVJU010000457.1 GCA_027034005.1 Marinilabiliaceae bacterium | reverse complement strand
TAGGGTTCCTACGCCACTACGGACTTGACAAGGATTTTAAACTGAATATTGAGGTGAACCATGCCATCCTTGCACAGCACACTTTTGAGCATGAACTGAGAACAGCCGCAGATGCCGGACTGCTTGGTTCGATCGATGCAAACAAGGGAGACTACCAGAACGGTTGGGATACCGATGAATTCCCCACAAACATAACTGAGGTTACTTCAGCAATGCTTGAGATACTGCAGGCAGGCGGTTTCACTGACGGGGGTATAAATTTCGATGCCAAGACGCGCCGTAACTCTACGGACCTTGAGGATCTCTTCATCGCACATATCACAGGTATGGATACATTTGCCCGTGCCCTTGTGACAGCCGACAGGATCCTTACAGAGTCGGATTACCTGAAGATGAGGCAGGACCGCTACGCCTCGTTTGAGAGCGGAAAAGGCAAAGAGTACCGTGAAGGCAAGCTTACGCTCGAGGACCTTTACAACTATGCCAAAGAGGCAGGTGAGCCGGAACAGAGAAGCGGTAAGCAGGAATTGCTTGAACAGTTGATCAATAATTATATATAGAAGTAAAAAGGGGAAAGGGAAAAGTTAAAAGTACATTCCCTTTGACCTTTCTCCTTTGACCTTTTACCTTTTACCTTTTTAACTTTTAACTCAATGAAAGAATACAATCAAAGATATGTTATCGGCATAACGCTTGTTGCGACATTGGGCGGTTTGCTGTTTGGGTACGATACGGCAGTGATCTCCGGTACGGTGGGTTCGCTGAAGAACTTTTTTATCGTGCCGCAGGGTTTGCCTGAACTCGAAGCGAACTCACTTCACGGATTTGTGGTGTCGAGCGCTCTTATCGGCTGTATTATCGGCGGAATATCGGGAGGGTTACTTGCTTTGCACTTTGGCCGTCGTACCACACTGAAATTTGCCGCCGTACTTTTCACTATCTCTGCACTGGGTTCGGCCATGCCTGAGATGTTCTTTGCAAAGATAGGTTCGGGCGATCACAACTACCTTACACAGTTTGTTATCTACCGTATTATCGGTGGAATAGGAGTCGGTCTGGCATCCATGCTTTCGCCTATGTACATTGCCGAGATCGCCCCTGCATCCAAGCGCGGAAACCTTGTGTCGTGGAACCAGTTTGCCATAATCTTTGGTATGCTGGTGGTTTATTTTGTTAACTACTTCATCGCCCTGCAGGGAGATGCAACGTGGCTCGACAGGATAGGGTGGAGGTGGATGTTTGCATCTGAGACCATCCCTGCCGTACTGTTTTTCATACTGCTGTTCTTTGTCCCTGAAAGTCCCAGGTGGTTAGTTATCAAACAGAGGGAGAATGAAGCACTGAATGTACTGCAAAAAGTTAACGGAGAGAGTGAGGCGACAAGGATATTGAACGACATAAAGCAGTCGCTTGCAAGTAAGAAGAGCAGCGCATTGTTCACTTTCGGATATGTGGTGATAATCGTGGGTGTCCTGTTGTCAGTGTTTCAGCAGTTTGTGGGCATCAATGTGGTGCTTTACTATGCTCCCGAGATATTCAAGAACATGGGATCGGGTACCAATGTTGCACTGATGCAGACTATCATAGTTGGCATTATCAACCTTTCGTTCACTGTGCTGGCTATCCTTACTGTTGATAAATTCGGCCGTAAGCCGTTGCAGATCATTGGGGCACTTGGAATGGCAGCAAGCATGTTCGCACTTGGTTTAGCCTTTTATACCAATTCATTGGGAATGGGCGCACTGCTGTTCATGCTGGCTTACGTGGCCTTCTTCGCAATGTCGTGGGGGCCTGTCACATGGGTTTTGCTGGCCGAGATATTCCCCAACAAGATACGGGGGCGTGCCATGGCAATTGCCGTTGCTTCACAATGGATAGCAAACTATCTTGTGTCATGGACTTTTCCGATGCTTAACGATAACACTTATCTGAAAGAGACCTTTAACCATGGTTTTGCATACTGGATATATGGTGTGATGGGAATCCTTGCCGCAATATTTATGTGGCGGATGGTTCCAGAGACCAAAGGCAAGACCCTTGAAGAGATGGAACAGTTCTGGGAAAAATAAGATATCGACAAAATAAAAAGAGGCACTTTTGAGTGCCTCTTTCTGTTTACAGTGGTTTGATGATAAAACCGTATGACCATGGCTTATTGCCGTCGTTTGTGTACTGTGGCAGCGTACGCTTGCCCCAGCTGTTGTTTCCGCCCACTCCGTGCACCTTGTAATCGATATTCACATTTATGAAATCCCGGTCGGGCAGCTGGTAATCGTGTTTTGCCTTTTCCAGGTCATCTTCGGTGTAGGGCCATGCACGGAATGACAATGGCTGCAATCCTTCTATCAATAGTCCGCTGTTTTTGTCCGACATGAACCTGATCCATCTTGTATCGCACCTGTTGGCATTGTCCTGTGGTGAGATGTAGTGTGTGATGAACTTGTCAAGGGGCTTTTCATAAACTCCAAAGAAATAACCTGATTTTCTGTCCTGATAGTTTTCCTGCGGGCCCCTGCCGTACCACTGAATGTTTGAATACTTTTTCGGGATTGCCATTCTCATGCCGAATTTTGGTATGAGGGGGATTTTCCCCGATAACGGCTTGTAATCGGCAAAGACATAAATTTCACCCTCACCGTTTACTTTGTAGGTTAATGCATATTCAACATCTCCCACATGCAGTGTCATCTCAAATCTGACCGATACCTGTTTCTCTTTTGTATCTTTATCAACCTTTACATCTGTAACCTTTCTGTTTGCTGCCGCATCTTTCCAGGGGCCGAGACGTTCTGCATACCTGTTACGCTCCTGGTTGTCGTTCATCACCTTCCAGAAGTACGGTTCGAGGGGATGCACTATGTACTCTGTTCCATTGACTTTATAACTTTTCAATACCCCGTTGCTTTTGTCGATATCAATGGAAAAATCTTTTCCTGAAACAACTATATCAGCGCCTTTTTCGTTTACTGACGGCATTGTCTGTGACTTGCTCAATTCAGTAGGGAATTGGTATGGTTTTATGACAAACTGTTCCCCGGCAACGGTAAATCCTTTCTTTGCCCATAGCTTGTCTTCTTTCAGTATCGCATAAACCCTCAAAACAGCCTCTTTATCTTTTGGCATGTCAGGCAGTTGGATTACTGTTTCTCCCGATTCTCCCGGAAGTATATTTCCGGCTGAGAAAGTTCCGGAAGCTCCCTCCACACCGTTGAATAGCATCTCCCAGGTGTAATCAAAATCACTTGCTGGAGTGAAGTCGTACAGGTTTGTTAGTTTCAGCCGGAACTCATTAT
>JALVJU010000456.1 GCA_027034005.1 Marinilabiliaceae bacterium | reverse complement strand
AGAGCCATGTAGCTAGAATTCCAATCTTCGAACATCGTACCTTCGAACAGGGAGAATGAATTGCCTGCAAGTGCATCATTGATAACAGAGTAACCTTCTCCGTAAAGTGACGGAAAGAAATAAAGTATCGCACCCAAGATGCTGCCTCCGGTAAGCAGTTTTACATACATTTTGTTCATGTGATCAAACCATCTCTCAATAAAAATATAAACATGAGTAAAGTACACTGCAACAAGGCCTGTTGCAATGCCGAGTACTATGTAAAAAGGGATGTCAACAAGGTCGAAAGTTGTTTCAAAACGGAAGTGATACAGATAATCTTGCCCGAGGAACAAGTATGATGTCACAACTGCCGAAGCCGAAGCAAGCAGCAACGGTACAATGGAAAAAAGAGAAAGGTCAAGCATTATCACCTCCAACGCAAAAACAATCCCAGCTATTGGCGTTTTAAAAATAGCTGCCATGGCAGCTGCCGATGCACTTCCAAGTAACAGTGTCAGTTGCCGGTAGTTCAGGTGGAACAGTTTTCCAACGTTACTCCCTATGGCAGCACCTGTCGATACAGTAGGGCCTTCCAGTCCTACACTACCTCCAAACCCAACAGTCAGGGCACTAGTAATGATGGAAGAGAACATGTTATGGGAATTCATGTGGCCTTGTGCTTTGGATATGGCGTAAAGCACGTTCGGGACACCGTGACGTACAGGACGTTTGACAATATATTTAATGAATAAAACTGCTAATGCAATTCCGACGGTTGGTGCAATCAGGTAGAACAGATCGAATTCACCGGACAATGTTGTTTTTACAAAATGACTTATAACGTGAACCAGGTTTTTAATGATCACTGCACCCAATCCGGAAGCGATCCCTACCAATACACTAAGTATCATCATGAATTGACGATTGCTTATGTGCCTCAATCTCCATACTAAAAACTTCCTGAAAATCTTATGACGGTTCATCCGATTATTCTCTCAAAGATTAATTCTTGTTGAAATAATGCTTAATCACAAAGGTAATACAAACATCCTTTCAATATCGTTGATTGGAAAATAAAATTTGCATTAGACAACATTGCTTTTGTATTGAGAAAGATTTTAATTTTTCAACAAATATTTTTTGTGGTTTGTTTTTACGAGTCAATGAGGTAAAAGATTTAATAACACATACAAAAATCTTTACTACTGGGCTTTCAAATAAATCAGGCTGTAAGTAATTAAAAAAAACTCATTCTGCTAATCTTTTTAATCGAAAAAATGAAATGAAAGATCATAACCAATTAAAACAATCTAACCTATTAATGATTACCTTTGTATAGGATATGTTTAAACATCATCCTGCATTAAAATTGAATTGATGAAACTACTGGCAAAAACATTCCATGGCCTTGAAGAAGTATTGGCTGAGGAACTTTTCCAACTTGGTGCTAAGAATATTGAACCGAAAAAAAGAGCTGTTGCGTTCGAAGGTGATAAAGAACTTCTTTACAGGGGCAACCTACATCTTAGAACGGCGTTGAGGATTCTGCTTCCTGTAATGTCTTTCAGAGCGAGGAATGAAAGAGAATTGTACAAAAAAGTTTCCGAATACAACTGGTCGAAACACCTGGACAACAGTAAAACTTTTGCTGTTGACAGTGTTGCTTTTGGTGACATTTTCAAGCATTCCAGATACGTAGGGCTTAAGACTAAGGATGCCATTGTGGATCAGTTTCGGGAAAAAACAGGCAAACGGCCCTCAATAGACGTGGAAGCTCCGGATGTAAGTATTAACCTACATGTGACGGGCGACAGGTTTACCATATCACTTGATAGTTCAGGAGAATCGCTTCACCGGCGGGGATACCGTGATAACCGGCACAAAGCGCCCCTGAATGAGGTGCTGGCAGCAGGGATGTTAAAGATAGCCAAATGGGATCCGGAGATACCTCTGTTCGATCCGATGTGCGGCTCAGGAACAATCTTGATGGAAGCTGCAATGTATGCTAAAAATATACCTCCGGCATGGCACCGAAAAAAATTCTCGTTCATGAGCTGGCCCGATTTTGATAAAGAACTGTGGGAGAAGATAAGAAAAGAAGCAGAAGAAAAATTTGAATCGCCAAGGGTTACGATAATCGGTGCCGATGTCTCAATGCAAGCTGTTGACATTGCGAAACAGGCGAGCCTTGAGTTTCGCCTTAACAGGGAAATAAAAGTTTCGAAGGCAGCATTCGAGAACCAGACACCGCCGTTCAAAGCAGGAATGATAATCATGAACCCCCCGTATGGAGAGCGACTGCAGAAAGATGATATCATCGAGTTTTACAAGATGATAGGTACTGTGCTTAAGCGCCGTTTTACCGGGTTTGATGCCTGGATCATCAGTTCTAATTTTAATGCGATGAAAAATATCGGATTAAAACCGGCTGAAAAGTATACATTATTCAATGGGCCTCTCGAAACGAAATTCTGGAAGTTTAAACTTTATGAAGGATCGATGAAGATCAAGAAGCAGAGGGTAACGAATAAGTAAAGAAAATCTTTGCTGAAAACTGATTAATAACAGACTGTCATGAACCGCATTACAGAACTTTTCAAGATCAAATATCCGGTGATACAGGGAGGTATGGTATGGTGCAGTGGATGGAAGCTGGCATCTGCTGTAAGCAATAACGGGGGGCTGGGCTTACTTGGAGCCGGATCGATGCATCCCGAAACGCTCAGGGAGCACATAGAAAAGATGAAAAAGGCAACATCAATGCCGTGGGGAGTGAATGTCCCTTTGATCTATCCCGAGATAGACAAGCTGATTGACATACTGATAGAGGAAAAGATCAGAATCGTTTTTACATCGGCGGGTAATCCCGCCAAATGGACAGGGATACTGAAAGAGAACGGTATTACTGTCGCCCATGTGGTTTCGAATGCGAAATTTGCAAAAAAAGCTGATGAAGCAGGAGTCGATGCCATAGTCGCCGAGGGCTTTGAAGCAGGAGGTCACAACGGACGCGAAGAAACCACTACACTTACGCTCATCCCCTTTATCCGTGAAATTACAGAACTGCCATTGATAGCTGCCGGAGGTATTGCATCGGGAAAAGCAATGCTTGCAACTATGATACTTGGAGCTGAAGGGGTTCAGATAGGTTCCCTTTTTGCAGCTTCAGAAGAGTCTTCAGCCCATGAAAGTTTTAAAAACAGAGTTGTGGAAACGGGTGATGGGGATACATTTCTGGCATTAAAAAAACTTTTCCCTGTGCGGCTGATAAAAAATGAATTCTTCGAAAGGGTTCATGAAGAAGAGATGTCGGGAGCA
>JALVJU010000455.1 GCA_027034005.1 Marinilabiliaceae bacterium | reverse complement strand
ATACGCTCTTCTATCCTTGATATCTCCGACGGGGCAATGCTATTCGTTTTTCCGCTTATGTCATAAAACATGGATGCAAGGTCGCCAGAGAAATGTACCCAGTAAATACTCCACGGGTCGTTGTCGTTACTGCCATACTGATGTGAAATGCCTTTGGGGATCAGGAAATACTGGTTTTTTGACACTTCGAACCGCTTACCTTCGACCGATATCCAGCCCTTTCCGTCAACGCAATAAATGAGTATGTTTTGTTCTGAACCCTCTATTCTTTTTCTGAAATGAAATCTCGCTTTCGGATAATACCCGATATCGGTAATGTGAAGCTGCCTGCCCCACTGTGTCTTCCTTATCTCTTTCACCACAAAATCCGGCA
This sequence comes from Marinilabiliaceae bacterium, assembly GCA_027034005.1. Taxonomy (GTDB): domain Bacteria; phylum Bacteroidota; class Bacteroidia; order Bacteroidales; family Marinilabiliaceae; genus JAADEM01. The sequence continues at coordinate 2,934 of JALVJU010000455.1, read as the reverse complement.
GGATAATGCTTTTTTGTCCTTCAAAACCTTCTCTCTTTTTCATATATACATATTTTCACTCCCCCAATTGGGGGAGTTGGAGGGGGCATTTAAAAGTAGTAAGATAATCCATTAAATTAAAATATAAGTCCATTTTTATTTGTTGCTTAAAATCCTTATTTTGAAAATCAAACCTCAGTCAAAATAAAAGAATTAAAAAATATGAAATTCAACACAAAATACATCTTTGGCATTTCAATGGTATCAGCACTCGGAGGCCTGCTCTTCGGTTACGACTGGGTGGTGATAGGCGGTGCCAAGCCATTTTACGAGCAATTCTTCCATATCTCCGGATCCGCCAACCTCCAAGGATGGGCAATGAGCAGTGCTCTGCTAGGTTGTTTGCTCGGCTCTATCCTTTCAGGAATGTTGAGTGACAGGTTAGGCAGAAAAAGGCTATTGATATTTTCGGCGCTTCTTTTTACCGTATCGGCTTATGGCACAGGAGCTGCCAACTCATACAACTGGTTCATCTTTTACCGGATACTCGGTGGAATTGGTATCGGCCTGGCATCTAACCTGTCGCCGATGTACATTGCCGAGGTGGCACCTGCCGCTGTGCGCGGGAAATTCGTTTCCCTCAATCAGCTTACCATAGTTATTGGCATACTTGCAGCTCAACTTATCAACTGGCAGATAGCAGAGCCGGTGCCGGAAGGTTTTACCGGTGCAGACATCCTTGCATCATGGAACGGACAGATGGGATGGCGCTGGATGTTTTGGGCCGAACTTATCCCGGCAGGCCTTTTCTTTTTGTTGATGTTCTTTGTCCCTGAAAGTCCGAGATGGCTTGCAAAAAACAGCAGTGAAGATAAAGTGGAGAAGATACTTGCAAAGATCGGCGGTAGTGAGTATGCAAAGGCCGAGTATGCATCCATCAGGGAAACACTGAAGAACGAGACCCAGAAGGTAAACTTCAAAGAACTGCTTGAGCCGGGCGTGAAAAAGGTGTTGATCATTGGAGTTGTACTTGCTGCCTTTCAGCAGTGGAGTGGCATCAATGTTATCTTCAACTATGCCGAGGATATATTTAAAGCTGCAGGTTATGGAGTCTCCGATATCCTGTTCAATATTGTGATAACAGGAAGTGTAAACCTGCTTTTCACCTTTGTGGCAATTTATACCGTTGACAAGCTGGGGCGCAAGTTGCTGATGTTGCTTGGTGCCGGAGGGTTGGCAGGCATTTATGCCTTTATGGGGGCGGCATACTACTTCAATTTCTCGGGTTTTCTGCTTTTATTGCTTGTGATGCTAGCCATTGCATCTTTTGCCATGTCACTCGCCCCGGTGACCTGGGTCGTGCTTTCGGAGATATTTCCCAACCGTATCCGCGGCGCGGCCATGGCAGTAGCTACCGTTTCGCTCTGGCTTGCAAGCTTTCTGCTTATATACACTTTCCCGTTCCTGAACCAAATGCTTAATGCCTCGGGAACATTCTGGCTTTACGGCGTGATATGTGTGCTGGGGCTGATATTTATCTACTACAAACTTCCGGAAACCAAAGGAAAATCACTAGAAGAGATCGAAAAAGAGATTGTGAAAAACTAATGACATATAAAAACCTGGTTATGATTTTTGTTAAAAAGATTAGCATTTGGGCACTTCTGATACTTACGGCATTGACGTCCTGTTCTCAGGACAGAATAAGTATTGACCTTTCGGGAGAATGGGGCTTCCGTATCGACTCTCTCAACAAGGGGATTGCTGAAAATTGGTTCAACGAGTTGCCTGATGAGTCGATTAAACTTCCCGGCTCCATGGCATCCAACGGCAAAGGTGATGACATAACAGTACACACCCACTGGACCGGAAAAATCATTGATAAATCGTGGTTTACCTCCGAAAAATATGCAAAGTATCGCGAACCGGGCAATATCAAAATTCCGTTTTGGTTACAACCTATAAAAAAATATTACGGCGCTGCATGGTACCAGAAAGAGGTGGTTATTCCTGAAGGATGGGAAAATAAAAAAGTAATTCTTTTTCTTGAAAGGTGTCATTGGGAAACCAGGGTGTGGGTAGATGATAAGTACGCAGGGATGCAAAATGCCCTTGGCGCTCCCCACCAGTACGACCTGACGGAACTGTTGTCTCCCGGAAAGCACAGGATATCAATCCGTGTTGACAACAGGGTAAAGGATGTTAATCCGGGGATCAACTCTCACAGCATAACCGACCATACCCAGTCAAACTGGAATGGGATAGTGGGTGAACTCAGTTTGAGGGCCGAACCAAAAACAACGATTACCGATGTGCGTCTTTATCCCGACATTGACAAAAAGCTGGTTTCCGTTTTGATCGAGGTTGATCATCCTGGTAACGATGTAGTAAAAGGCACTTTCGTTCTGTCGGCCAAAGGCAAAACTGCAGGAGCACATTCTATCCCTTCTTTGAAAAAAACGCTTGAGATCATTCCCGGCACAAACAAATATTGGTTGGAGTACCCGATGGGAGAGAATGTTTTACTGTGGGATGAGTTCACGCCGAACCTCTATTCCATGAGTGTGAAATTGAAAACAGAGGCAGGTGTGGTTTCGAAAGAGCTTACCTTTGGGATGCGCTCTTTTAAAGTTAACGGGACAAGATTTGCCGTTAACGGCAGGCCGGTATTCCTGAGGGGAACCCTTGAATGTGCTGTCTTCCCTAAGACAGGTTATCCCGCAACAGACAAAAAGGAGTGGGCAAGGATATTCAAAACAATCAAAGCTCATGGTTTGAACCATGTGCGTTTTCATTCGTGGTGCCCTCCCGAAACTGCTTTTGAAGCAGCCGATGAACTCGGGCTTTATCTCCAGGTGGAGTGTTCAAGCTGGGCAAACCAGGGCAGCTCTATCGGTGACGGAAAACCCATCGACAAGTGGCTGTACGAAGAGGGAGAGGCCATTGTTAAGAACT
>JALVJU010000454.1 GCA_027034005.1 Marinilabiliaceae bacterium | reverse complement strand
CAAAAGCACATGAGGTAACATTTGGAGCAGGCACCTCTATTTTTTCAATGGCTTTTCCTGTCACAGGATCCCAGCGAATAACTGCTTTGCCTCCCCAGTGGGCTATCCACAACATACCCTCCTCATCTATTGTCATGCCATCGGGATAGCCATACTCTTCGGGTATTTTGAAAGCTACTTTTTTGTTGGATATATTTCCGTTTTCTTTGTCGAAATCATAGGCAAAGACAGCCTTCTCGGGAGTATCGATGTAGTACATTGTTTTTGCATCTGCTGTCCAGACTATCCCATTAGAGATGGAGACTCCGGGTATTTTAAGTTTTAACTCATTGCCGTCGAAACAGTAGAGATTACCTGCACCGGAGGTCTCCTTTTTACTCATTGTACCAACCCAGAAGCGTCCTGCCGGATCGCATTTGCCATCGTTGAAGCGGTTTCCTTCAGGTTCATTGGTAGGGTAGGGGGCAAGCCGGATGAGCTCCCCGTTTTTTGTGACACCGTGTATACCTGTCTCGGTTGCAATAACAACAGGAAATTCTCCGTCAGAGGGGACAACTGTTCCTATCATGCTTTTAGTGTCTGTAGTGGTGTTCTCTCCTGTTTTGGGATCATATCTGTGAAGCTTGCATCCTGTGATGTCGATCCAGTATAGGACTTTTTCTTTCGGGTGCCATATCGCCCCTTCACCAAGGATGGCCTTTGGGGTGTTGGGAATTGTTTCTAGTGTCATAAATTTATTTTGTTTTTATAATTTCTATTTTAAGTTAATTTTTTACCCCTTTCACACTCTGAATGGTCACTGTGCCTTTCAGTTTTGAACCTTCAGTGATCTTTCTGCGTTCATCCCTGTAATGGCTGCTAAAAAACATGTCGCCTCCACCGGTTGAGAAACCTGCAACGAGAAAGCTTATGGATTTGTCATCATTGACAAAAGCCCTGAATGCTTCTTTCCCGTCTGAGGTAACAACGATACCTTTTCCCCCATCATCGGTAAGGGAAGCCCAGTAAATATTTTCTTTGGTGCTCCTGAAATCGTTTGTGCCGAGCTTGTTGGCATCAAAGCGCCATTCACCTTTTGGCTGATGTTGCAGAGAATCGGGGAAAAATGCGTTTTCACCAAATGGTACGGCCTCGCCGTTCACACGGCCAATGTGGTCAGCCGGGTAGCGGCTCCACAACCCTTTACGGTACCATTTCAGATGTTTGGTCTCAGGTGTTACGGAAAAGACCATTCCCCATTGTCTCGGGTTCATGTTCACTTTTGAAGTGAAATCGTATTTTACTGTCAGCTTGCCGTCAGGTGTGAAAATGTATTTTGTTTTGCCTTTTGCTTCCTTGTACTCTTCGTTGACACTGACCGTAACGGTATCGCTTTCCTGTTTCCAGCTTGTGCCTGATGTTTTTTGCCCTGAGCATGTCTCGTTGTGGAACGGGATATGCAGGCTGTGTTCAGTTTTGCATTCCCCAGTGGTAAGCGACAGCATCATCAGTGTAGCCCCTCCTTTCATGATGGTATCACCTTCTGTTACCGAACTTTTTATCTTTCCTTTTTTCAGGTCAAATTGCCATTCAAAATCTTTACCCGTCACTGAAAGAATACCGTTTTTTTCTTCAGTAGAAAGTTGAGAAGGAGTTATTTTCAGGAATGGAAAGTTATCCCTTTTTACGTTTCCTATCTCAATATCACAGGTTTCAACTTCATAGCCCTGGGGCGAAGTGAATTTTACGGTCATTATTTTTCCGTCAAGGTCTTTAATGCCGGGATCTATCCTGAGTATTCCTGATTGGTGAGGTGGAAGGTCCATTTTAGCCGTACCTTTTTTGTCGCCAATCTGCCATGTGATGCTACATTCGTTGAGGTTAGTGAAGTCAAATCTGTTTTCAACCTGCAACAGTACAGGCTGACCGGCTTTCGGGTGTTCAATTTTCAGATTATGTACCTTAACAGGCGAATAGCCTTTTTTCATGTGATAGTATTCGGGCTTTTCACGTCTCCAACCGTCGAGAGGGCCCCATTCCCCGTAACCGACAACCCTCCCATACGGCAGGTAAAAAACATCATCAATGCCGGACCAGATGGCGCCTCCAAGGTTGCCCCTGCTTTTGTACATTCCTTCCCACATCTTTTTAAACCCACGTCCCCAGGCATCCCTCACCCCGGGATCGGTAACGATCTCGGTACGGTTGTAGGTGTTCAGGTGACAATACTCGCCGAAAAGCAATGGACGCGGAAAAACCTCCGCGATTTTTGGACCGTCAGGGCCGGGGTAGTGAATGTTTGCCACAGGCATTTTTGTGCTGCCGTAGTTGTTGAATCCACCGTAGGCCTGATCGTGAAAAGTGGCAGGCCGGGCAGTATCGGTTTCGGCATAAAAATCTGCCAGCTTAGACCAGTTGTTGTTCCATTGCGATTCATTTGCCATTGACCACATTAGAATGGACGGGTGATCGCGGAAAAAAGCAATATCTGATTTTGCTACATCTTCCAGGTAGTTGTATAGCTCAGGACCTTCGGGAGAATGAGTGCTCCAGTAGCTGTTAGCCCCGTGGCCTATCCAGCACAGCGGGTTCTCAAGTTCCACATAAAGCCCAATACTGTCGCACCATTCTATGAACTCTTCGGCAGGCGGGTAGTGCGATGTGCGAATGTAGTTGACGTTTGCTTCCTTGAACAATGTGGCATCTTTTTTCCACAGTTCGGGTGTCAGGCTGCGCCCGAGAAGAGGGTGTGTCTCATGGCGGTTCGATCCTTTTAGCTTAACAGGTTTACCATTAACAAAGACCTGATTGCCCACAACATTTATCTCCCTGAAGCCGATCTTTTTCTCAATGGTCTCAGTTCCCGATGCTGATTTCAATGTCAGTTGAAGTCGATAGAGGTTTGGGTGTTCGGCATCCCATTTTTCAGGAGAACGGATAAAGTAAGCGAATGAAAAATTTTCTTCTTTTTTTGAAAGATCGATAACTTTTCCGGCTCCCTCTTTTAAAGGGACTTCTTTGCCAGAAGGGTCGAAAAGCCGGGTAGTCAGAACTGCCTCTTTGTCTTTCCCGGCTTTTCGGATATCTGTTGAGATGACTAGGGTTGCATCTTTGAAGTTATCATCGAGATCGGTTTCGATAACAAGATCGGAAAGGTGTGTTTTGGGGACGGCATAAAGATATATCTTCCTTAAAATACCTCCGAGCTGATGTGCTGCATACTGTGTGCCCGACATCAGCGTATCAGCAAATGTTTCGGCAGTTACACCAACAGTTATACTGTTGTCCCGGCCTGGTTTTATCAGTTTTGTCACATCTTTTTCAAAAGCGATC
>JALVJU010000453.1 GCA_027034005.1 Marinilabiliaceae bacterium | reverse complement strand
TCGAACTCTGCCATCTCATGATCCTGCACAAGATGATACTTCGGCTGCAATGCGATGGGCAAAAAAACATCACAGTACCTGACATAATCGAGATGAACCCCGTTAAGGCCGTCGATCTTACACAGCTCAAGATAATCTTTGGTTATAGCCTCTTCGACCTCCTTCTTCGAAGGGCAAAGCCATCGGTAGTAATTCACATAAGGTGGTTTTTCCACACAAGAAACACCTTTGCGGTTAACTGCATACCAGTCGGGATGATCTTTCATATACTGTGTCCGGTTCATTGTCCAACGCCAGGCATGGAAATCAAGCCCTATCTCCTTGCATATCCTGCCAACCCTTTTATAAAAATCATTGCTACCGGAAGGCAAAATACCATAAACCCCGTTACTTTTCATCTTCAGGTAAAATGCCTTCAGTTCTTCATCCGACAGGTTATTACCTCCGCGGAGCCACATCCAGTTCTTCAATTTCTTTTTATCCGAGGTACAGCCAAAACCGGCAGAAACATAAAAAGTTGTAACTCCCACTATCTGTATAAAATCACGCCTTTTCATCTGATCATTTTATTCATTCGATATAATTCCTATAAAAGATAGCCGGTAAAATCGATAAATCCAAAAAAACCGCACCAAAAAGGACAAACAAACCACATCTATACCTGCCTTAATCCGGCAATCAAACATCCCGCATACCGACGTTTTATCCCATTTTAATCCAAAACAAAAAACCACTGACCGCTTTTAGTGTGATTTCATCCCTTAATACTTCATAAATTACCCATAATATTTTTACTGTGCTTAAATTAGCATTTACAAACCCTCAGCTATGCGACGACTTCCGCTCATATTCCTTTTCCTTTTGACCTTCGCAGAAGTGTCGGGGCAAACCCTGACTACGCCTGTTAAGATCGACTCGATCGTCATAAAAAAGAACTGGCGGACAAAGGACAAGATCATCATGAAGGAGCTGGAGTTCAAAGCAGGGGAAACCGTAACCCCAAAAATGATGGACGAGACGATAAAGAAGATCTGGAACATGAAAAACTTTGCCGATGTTCAATACAGGATCGACACCCTTGAAAACAACAAAGTCCTGCTCACCATAACCGCAAAAGATACCTTCACCATTGTACCTATTCTGTCATTCAACGGGAACAAAAAAGATTTTAACCTTGCTCTCGGTGTCGATGATCAGAATTTCCTTGGAAAAAATGTAAGACTGCGGTTCATATTCTCAACCGGCACCAACGGGCAAACATTCCACCTCGGCACCAGGATACCGCGGCAGCTTCTCTACAAAAATATGACTTTGACGGGAAACCTGTCGTATGGATATGGAGTCAACAACACGTATAACTCTGACCGTGAGCAGATATCATCGGTAGGATACCGGCTAAAAAGCTTCTACGGCTCGATAGGCAATCCTTTCAATACCGACTTCAAATATACCTTCTCGCCGGATTTCAGCTGGAACCTGTTTCAGCACAAAACAGACACATCACTTGCCACACCAGGCATTCCCAGGCCACCCGATTACACGGTCAACTATCTGGCACTTGGCATAAGCGAATCGATAGGGCTGCTCACAAGCATACGCCATCAAAAGGACGGATACAAAGTCGGGGTAAGCACATCTTTTGGTGTAGGCCTGGACCCGAACAGTCCTTATTTTCAGTCATTCGGGTTATCGGCATCATATTACAAACTGTTCAATCCTATCATCCAGTTCAGTTCAACATTTCGTACAGGCTACACCACAAGCAACACACCTTCACTAAAATACAACATCGGGTCTTCCGGCGTGAAAGGAATACGGACCGGGGAGATTTCCGGGAAAGCATACTACACAGCTTATGTAGGCGGTGGTTTCACATACATAAACAAGAAATGGTTCGCTCTGGAACACCTTGTTTTCGTCAATTGGGGAAACGGCAAGGATGTATACTCCAGCCTGTACTCCACCAAGCCGCTTTTTGCAGTTGGCACAGGAATACACCTCTTCATACCCATGGTGCCATGGATGGCAATTAAATTTTTCTTCTCTTACTCAGGAAAAAACAGCAACTGGTTCAATGTAGAATTTTAAACACCCGGCTTTCGCACCGGCATTAACAAAACCCTGTAATCCCACTTGTATTTTACCGATAGAATTATCACAAATATCGTAAGAAAGATCACAAGTGTTATCAGGTCTTTCAGCGGGTTAATCTCTTTCTGGATAAACAAGGCAGGCGTATCAAGAACAGACCCTTTAAAGGTCACGAACACGCTCAAAAATATATTGTTTGCCGCATGAGCCCCCATTGACACCTCTATGCCGTCATCGAGTACTGTCACAAGGCCGAAGGCAAGACCCATCAAGATATACTGCGGCATTGTAAGCCAGAATCCATACTCCTTGATCTCCGGGTTCATGATGTGCATCATACCAAAAAGAAAGGCCGGCACAAGCACTACCCAGATACGGATCCTCGTCCACGCTCCCACACCCTGGGCCAGATATCCCCTGAACATCACCTCCTCAAAGGTTGTCTGAAAAGGAATAAACAGAACAGAGAGCACAACAAGAATGGCAAATTTTGCAAATGAAAAATTGAAGATAAAATTGTCACCGTTCAGACTAATGTCAACAATAAGGTAAAGAGCCATGATAACGAACCAAATGCCAAAAGCGTAAAAAAACTTTTTCCACCTGATTCTGTCCGTTCCGTTTATGACCTCAGTAAAAGTCAGGCCATGCAAAGGTTTAATAAGCTTGACAAATATCCATAATGCGGCCATAAATGGCACCACCATCATCAGAAGCAGCAGATTTTTGTCAACTGACTGATAAATAGCTTCGGATGACACAACCTGACCATCTATTACCATTGCGATTAACAAAGTAATAGCCCCGATTACATTGGCCCCGCCAAATATTACCAGGAACATCAACAAATACCGCCACCAGTTATTCTTTTTTCCGATAGCACTTTCAAGATGATTCATGATTCAACTGATTTAGATTGACGACAAATTTAAAATTAAAAATACACTGTAAAGCTGAAACAAGCACTAAATTCACTGTTTTTTCATTTAAGGTTTTCAACCAAGTAATTTAGTATTGCCCAACCCATAAGAGATTTGTTTAGAAAAAATTAAATAACTTGCGGACTTAAGCTATTACTTTTAATGCATAAAGATAATTCCGTAAAATGAGATTATCCGCTCTGTTGTCAGTATTTATCCTGCTACTTCTCACATCATGCACATCCGAGAAACCGGAGTCGGCCGAAGGGCAAGTTCCTTTTGCAGTGATGGCCTACTACATGCCCGGAGC
>JALVJU010000452.1 GCA_027034005.1 Marinilabiliaceae bacterium | reverse complement strand
GCTGACTTAAACTTCCCGTGCTTTACGATCTGCATATCGATTCCTAGTTTATCAAGTGTTCCCTTGTAAAAACTATGCTGCGAGAAGAGTCCCTTAAACTCAAGCAAGCCGCCCGGGTTGAGATATATCTTATCGGCCACGGAAGCCAGGTAGTATGCCCTTTGAGAGTATGCAGGAGCAAAACTGACCACAAACTTTCCGGACTTTTTGAAATCAAGTATCGCATTTCTTATCTCTTCCAGTGTGGCATAACCAGCACCTATCGTCCCCGGTTCAATGTAAATGCCTTTTATGTCGTCATCGTCCTTTGCTTTTTTGATGTCCTTCAGTATATCGTTGAGCCCTATAGCCGAAGGTTTCTGTTGCATTGCCGATAGTGCCTCCTGAAACGGGTCGTTAGTTGAACGTTCCACAACAGGGCCATCAATATCGATAACAAGTATCGTATTGTCTTTTATCTTTACATCATTATCGGAGCCTGCAAAACTGGCAATGCCAGCGATCATTCCAAACATAAGCATAAAAATGAGAAAGACCGTTACAAGCCCGCCAAGTACAACTGCGAGGAAAAACTTAAAAAACTGTTTCATTGTTCTGTGTTTTATTCAATTTGGTTAATTTTGAGAACTTTTTTCAACTTTTAAAGATAAAACATATTTCGTAAAGTGGGACGTTTAATTTTACTATTGGGAGGAAACCAGGGAAATGTGACCGGCACATTCGTACGGGTTCGCACATTGCTTACTGAACATATAGGTAAAATTGTGGAAATGTCAGCGTTGTATGAAAGCAAGCCTTGGGGCTTCGAAGCAGAAAATAACTTTATCAATCAGGTTGTGGAACTGGATTCATCTTTAAGGTCAGATGAGATATTAAGCAGTACACAGGAAATAGAAAGATCATTAGGGCGGGAACAAAAAAGCACAGACGGGTACTCTTCGCGCCCTATCGATATTGATATTCTGTTTTATGACGACATCACCGTATCCCTGTCCGACCTGTCGATACCCCATCCAAGGCTTCACGAGAGGATGTTCACGCTGATGCCACTTTCAGAAAAATGGGAGAAGTGGACACATCCCGTACTGAACAAAACAGTGAAACAGCTTACCGAAGAGTGCCTGGACCCGGGATGGGTAAGGCGGATAAAAGACCCGCATGACTCCAACGAATAACTCTTTGCTACAATTTTGTGCCGAAAGCCAGGTCACCGGCATCTCCAAGACCGGGAACGATGTACGATTTTGCATTTAATTCTTCGTCAACAGCACCTATCCAGAGAGTGACGGGTTCATCTTTTAATGCTTCCTGAATAAACTCCAGTCCAACCCTGCTGGCGATCAAAGCAACTACATGAACGTGTTTAGGTCTGCCTTTATGCAACAATGCCTTGTATGCAAGTTCCATCGAATTGCCGGATGCAAGCATCGGATCGCTAAGGATAACTATCCTGTCGTTAAGCGATGGAGCAGAAATGTATTCTATATGGATATCAAAATCGCCGTCTTCAGTATATTTACGGTATGCGGAAACAAAAGCATTGTCAGCCCTGTCAAAATAATTCAGAAGTCCCTGGTGCAGGGGCAGCCCGGCCCTGAGAATGGACGCCACAACAACATTGATCTCCGGAAGTTCTTCTTCTGCTATCCCAAGAGGCGTACCAACCTGAACCTTAGAATAAGGCAAAGTTTTGGAAATCTCATAAGCAAAGATCTCGCCCATGCGTTCAAGGTTTCTCCTGAACCTCATCGGGTCGGTCTGTATTGAAGTGTCCCTGATCTCTGCAATAAATTTATTGAATATGCTAGGTTTCTGATTGAAAATATGTATCTGCATACAAAAGGTGTTTAAAAATGTACAATAATTGAACTATCAAATTTATGTAAATAATTTCTTACATCCGCAGGAGATAAGCTTTTTTTGCCAAACAACTCCAGTCAAGAAAGGCACCTCTGTAAAATCTATCTCTGGTCATCTCACACATTCATATCTTCCCTTCATCGGCAAAACTGAAATAATTCTCATCGGTAACGATAAGATGGTCAAGCACCTTGATGTCCATTATGTCAGCAGCTTCACTTACTTTATCAGTGATCTTTTCATCTGCTTCGCTGGGATAGATATTGCCGGAAGGGTGGTTATGGCACAGAACAATGGAAGATGCCAGGTTCTCAATGGCGGGTTTCAGGATGATGCGGACATCGATAACAGTGCCGGAAACACCTCCCTGACTGATCTTGAACTTGGTTATGACTTTGTTTGAGCGATTAAGCAGGAGAACCCAGAATTCTTCATGCGGAAGGTCACCGAGGATAGGCTGCATGATGTTGAAGACATCATGGCTTGAAGAGATTTTCGGCCTGCGAAAGTTCTCTTGTAGTTTCCGTCGTCTGCCCAGTTCCAGTGCGGCAACAATGGATATTGCCTTGGCATCCCCTATCCCGAGATAGGCCCTTTTCAGATCAGAGATGCCCTTTTTACCCAATTCATTAAGGTTGTTATTACAATCTTTCAATATCTTTTTTGCCAGGTCCACTGCGCTTTCCTTTGCATTTCCCGAACCTATCAGAACAGCAAGTAGTTCGGCATCGGAAAGTGATGAAAGCCCTTTGTGGATAAGCTTTTCGCGCGGACGATCCTCCAACGCCCACTCTTTTATCCTAAGATGTTCGTAATCTGCCATTGCCCTTTTTAGTTAAAAGTTAAAAAGCTGATTACAGAAAGGCAAGTATTATGGTGGAAAAGTTTTGAAGACAGAGAGATTCAGTATTGGACACAGATCACCACAGATTACACGGATTCAAAATTTTTATTCAAAATACCCCTGTGTAATCCTGTTTTATCTGTGCAATCAGTGTCCTATAATCCGCATTTATGTTTTATTCGTGAGAAGTGTAAAATCAACATAGAACACAGATTACACGGATTCAATTTTTATCCAAGAAGATAAACAAACACCCCCATGTAAATCCTGTTTCATCTGTATAATCCGTGTTCCATCACCCTATTTCTCAAATAAAACTACCCTCACAAGAACTCATAAAAAAAGCCCTTCCTTTTCGGAAGAGCTCTCAGGTAGCCCGTAGGGGAATCGAACCCCTGTTACCAGGATGAAAACCTGGCGTCCTAACCCCTAGACGAACGGGCCGTCAGAAAACAGCTTATGCAAGCTTGTTTACGTGGCGTGACAACTTGGATTTCAGGTTGGCAGCCTTATTCTTGTGAATGATATTCCTCTTAGCCAGTTTGTCGATCAAAGAAGAAACCTTAGGCAACAATTTTGTTGCTTCCTCTTTCTCTGTTGTCAAACGTAACTTCTTCAC
>JALVJU010000451.1 GCA_027034005.1 Marinilabiliaceae bacterium | reverse complement strand
ACTCATTGCACTTATGAAAAATCAGGTGGATGCAATGAGAAACTTCAGTGAGGATGACGGGGTGGCCCACTTTATGAACTCATCACTCACCAAAGCTGCAATTCAGCAGGTAAGAGAAGATGTGCTTAACAAAAAGACAAAACTGCTTTATGTAGCCCCTGAATCACTTACCAAAGAGGAAAACATAGAGTTCCTGAAACAGGTGGACATCTCATTCTTTGCAGTTGACGAAGCTCACTGTATCTCGGAATGGGGACATGACTTCAGGCCTGAATACCGCCGCATACGGCCAATAATAAATGAGATAGGGGAGGCTCCCGTGATAGCGTTGACTGCTACGGCCACGCCGAAGGTTCAGCATGATATCCAGAAGAACCTTGGCATGCTTGATGCCCATGTGTTCAAGTCATCATTCAACCGCCCAAATCTTTTCTACGAGGTAAGGCCCAAGAAGAATGCCACAAAAGAGATCATAAAGATACTTAAGAACAACACCGGTAAATCTGCCATTATTTATTGCCTCAGCCGTAAAAAAGTTGAAGAGCTTGCCGAAACACTTAAGGTAAACGGCATTAAGGCACTTGCCTACCATGCAGGAATGGATGCGGCAACCAGGGCTGCCAACCAGGATAAGTTCCTGATGGAAGATGTTGATGTGATAGTTGCCACCATTGCATTCGGGATGGGTATTGATAAGCCTGACGTGCGCCTGGTCATTCACTACGATATTCCCAAGAGCCTTGAAGGATACTATCAGGAGACCGGACGTGCCGGCAGGGACGGAGGTGAAGGGAAATGTATCGCTTTTTATAGCTACAAGGATATTCAGAAACTTGAAAAATTCATGCAGGGCAAGCCCCTTGCCGAACAGGAGATTGGCAAGCAGCTTCTTCTCGAAACGGTTGCTTATGCCGAGTCATCGCTTTGCCGCCGGAAAGTGCTGCTCCACTACTTCGGTGAAAAATACACCGAGGAGAACTGTGAGACGTGCGACAACTGTGTGAACCCGAAAGAGCTGTTTGAAGGAAAAGAGAGCATCGTCAAAGTGCTTAACATGGTTATTGCCCTGAAGGAAAAGTTCAAGGCCGACCATGTGATAAGTGTTCTTACCGGGCATGCCAGTTCGGCTGTTAAATCATACAAGCACCATGAACTGGAATTGTTCGGTTCCGGCAGCGACCAGGACGAGAAATACTGGAATGCCATAATCCGCCAGGCTCTGGTCAGCGGACTTCTTGACAAGGATATCGAGAATTACGGCCTGCTCAAGGTGAGTGAAAAAGGACGTGAGTACCTGAAAAACCCGACTTCTATCATGGTGGCCAAAGACCATGATTATGATACCATTGAGGAAGAGACCACAAGTGGTGGTACTGCTGCCCTTGACAATGAGCTTTTCAGCATGCTGAAGGACTTGCGTAAGGATATATCAAAGAAAAAGAGCCTGCCTCCGTTCGTGATCTTCCAGGATCCGTCGTTAGAGGCAATGTCCACATACTATCCAGTGACCATCGAGGAACTTCAAAACATACCCGGAGTTGGAACGGGTAAGGCCAAACGCTACGGGGCCGAGTTTGTGTCGCTGATAAAAAAACATGTGGAGGAGAATGAGATAGACCGCCCGATGGATATGGTGGTAAAATCCGTTGCCAATAAATCGAAACTTAAGATATCCATCATCCAGAGCATCGACCGCAAAATGTCGCTTGATGACATTGCCGATTCAAAAGGCCTTGAGATGATAGACCTGCTGAAGGAGATTGAGTCGATAGTTTACTCCGGGACAAGGGTAAATATCGATTACTACATCGATGAGGTGATGGACGAGGACCATCAGGAGGATATCTACTATTATTTCAAGGAAGATGCCGAGACGGATTCCATAGAAGCTGCACTCGAAGAGCTTGGCGAGGACGAATATTCGGAAGAGGATATCCGCATGATACGTATCAAGTTCATTTCCGATGTGGGAAATTAGCATCTGACATCATCACAATCTTATCCTGGCCTGGAATTTTATCCCGGTCAGGTTCTTTCCTGTAACAGCATTGTAACCAGACCCTATTTTTTCAACACCGGGCATGAAAGTGTTTCCCAGCCGGAACCAGAACTGGATTTTCGATGTGGGCCTGTAAGCCATATTGAAAAGAAATCGCAGCCCTTTGCCGGTGAATGCCGGAATGCTGAATGCATAAAGCACATCCGGCTCCCAGGTGTAGATACGGCTGTAGCAATCATCCGTGTCAAAATGCGTAAGCCTCATATCTGCCGAAAACCTGTTTTTTGCAAAAGTGTGTTTAACATCAATGTAAATCAGAAATCCGTTTGATGAGTGTCCTCCTTCTTCCCTGAAAAATGATTGTTCTATCCGTGAGCGGAACCACCATGTTTCTCCCACCGGATAGTTGACCTGTAACCTGACCGAGTTCAGTGTCTGGTCTGTAACGGGAAAACCGTTTCCCTCGTAAAAGAGTTTGTTCCGCTGCTTTGTGATATTTCTGAACCTCAGCGAAACAAGCATGCCCGAAAGGAGAGAGTAGTCTCCGTTTATCAGCAGTTCATGTCCTGTAGATGGCGCATCGGTACGGTACTTTAGCCAGCTGTACCAGAATACATCGAAGTACGAGTTTATGGTGAACCTTTTGAAAGGCCGGAAAGAGACAGCAGTGTAAACACCGCTCTCCCCGTTCATGGCAGATGACTCGGCAAAAGGGTTTGTTTTCACGGCAAAGTAATGCCTGCTGTAGTTGCGGTAGCTTAGTGTGAGTCGTATGCCGGCCCCCAGGGAAAAGGTCAGCCCCTGATATGCAGAAAAGTTCCTGAAATTCTGAATTGCAGCTTCTCCAAAGAGTATCACTTTGCGCCCGAACCAGCTGTAACCGGCAAAAGCGGAGAACAGGCTATCACCGGTAAAAGATGGCAGTTTGTAGGGCTGGTCTCCTGTTATCAATGGTTTGTCGATATGCCAGTACGTTTGGCCTACATCTATCTTTAACGACTTTGACTGCCATGAGGCTACTCCGCCGAGAAATGTTTCTGAAAGGTTGTGCCTGTAACCTATCTCTGTTCCTGTGCGGTGGTACCCGTCATCCCTTATGGTTGTTATTCCGGTGTCCCTCAGCGTTCCGTCAATCTTTTTGTAGGAACCGAAAATATAAAAATTCAAACCCCTGATGTTTACCTGCACAGCTGCGCCCCTCAGAAATGATGTTTCATTGACCGATGAGTACCGTTCTATCCCTTTTGCCCTTCTTCTAACATCGATGACATTCGAACTTTTTGTGAATGCCAGGCCCGACCACAGACCAAGCCCCTGCGAGAACGATGCTTT
>JALVJU010000450.1 GCA_027034005.1 Marinilabiliaceae bacterium | reverse complement strand
TTTATGCAAAGTAAGGAAAAGTGCGGGCAAAGGCAAAAATAAAAGTTATCAACTGCATCGGATGCCATGTGTATCTTTTATCAGGGATTACCTTAAAACTATTATCTTTGTGAGAAAGAATTCAGTCTTTAAATCATATCATGATAGACCACAACACAGTAGAGAGAATAGTTGAGTTGGCGAATGGTCAGATAGTTGACGTCATTTCCGATTTTGTGGAGCTTAAACGGCGCGGCGTGAACTATCTTGCGCGATGCCCTTTTCATGATGAGAAGACTCCATCTTTCACTGTTGCCCCACATAAAGGTATCTTTAAATGTTTTGGTTGTGGCAAGGTCGGGAATGCTGTCAATTTTGTGATGGAGCATGAGCAGTACACTTTTGTTGAGGCCATAAAGTACCTGGGCGACAAGTTCCATATCCACATTGAAGAGGAGGAAGAGACTCCCGAGATGAGAGAGAAGAAGAACGAGCGTGAAAGTATGATGGTGGTTACCCAGTTTGCTGCAAAGTTCTTTCACGACAACCTGCTGAATACTGATGAAGGAAAGTCGGTAGGGCTAAGTTACCTGCGCCAGCGCCAGGTGCGTGATGACATGATATCAAAATTCATGCTTGGCTACTCTCCGCAACAGAAGGATGCCCTTATCCAGGAAGCAAAAAAGAAGGGGTACAAAGAGGCTTTTCTGGAGAAAACCGGCCTAATCACTGTAAAAGAGAATTTCAAGGGCGACAGGTTCCGGGGTAGGGTGATGTTCCCGATCCACAGTCTTGCAGGAAAGGTTATCGGTTTTGGCGGCCGTATCATGGTTTCAGATCCGGAGAAGAAACTTGCCAAGTATCAGAATTCGCCCGAGTCGGAGATCTATCACAAGAGCAAGGTACTTTACGGTATTTTTCAGGCAAAGCAGGAGATTGCCAAGCAGGATAAATGTTTTCTGGTAGAGGGTTACACCGATGTGATCTCATTTCATCAGTCGGGCATTTCAAATGTTGTGGCTTCTTCGGGAACCGCTCTTACCGTTGATCAGGTGAAATTGATCTCTCGTTTCACTAAGAACGTAACAGTGATCTACGACGGTGACCCTGCAGGCATCAAGGCATCGCTCCGGGGAATTGACATCATACTTGCCGAAGGGCTTAATGTGAAAGTGCTGTTGTTGCCCGAAGGAGAAGATCCGGATTCATATTCAAAAAAGTTATCGCCCGAAGAGCTTAAAAAATACATTCAGGACAACGAAACTGATTTTATAAAGTTCAAAACAAAACTGTTGCTTGACGAATCGAAGGGCGATCCGGTGAAGAAAGCCACCCTGATACAGGGTATCGTCAGGTCGATAGCCATAATTCCTGATAAGATCACGCAGGCAGTGTATGTGAAGGAATGCAGTCTGATGATGGATATCTCGGAAGCATTGCTTTTACAGGAGATCGGCAAGATCAGGAACAAAAGCATCCATGATGCCGAGCAAAGGGCAAGAAGGGAAAGGATGTTGAGGGAAAGGCAAGATCCGGAACAACAACCTGTTCAGGAGAAGAAGACAAAGAATCCTCTCAACTATGACGAAAGGGTTGTTTTGCGGTATCTTATGCTTTACGGAGAGGTTGTTCTTTACCACGATGATCCTGAAGATGAGGACGGAGAAGAAGTCCCTGTTACAGTGGGTGAGTACATCATCAGTGAACTCCGCAAAGATGATATCGTAAGCGAAAACCCTTTGCACAACCTTGTACTCGAACTTTACGAGAAGGCCGAGAAAGGAGAAGGCTTCTCAGCACAAAAGTTCTTTGTGAACAATCCAAACGTTGAGATCACGAAACTGGCATCCGACATTATCGGCAAGGAATATGAGTTGAGTAAGATCCATGATAGGTTTGGAGGTGTCTCACAGGAGGCAGAACTGCTGATAGAACACGTTCCAAAGGTGGTGACAGAATTAAGGTTAAAAAAGACAAAGATGACCATTATGCAGCTCAGGAACGAATTGAAAAAGGCAGAACAGGAGGGAAGAACAGAGGATGTGGTACCTATCATGAAAGAGATATCGAACTGGGAACATGTTAAATCGCATATATCAAAAGAGCTGGGAGGAAGGACTATCGTTTAATTAATCTTCCCGTAAGGAACTCTTTAATTCAAAAATATTTTATGAGAACTGTTGCACATTACAATACGGAATTTATTGAAAAGGTCATCAGGAGTTGTGATGTTTGTTTTGTAGGTATGACCGATGAGAACGGCCTCCCTTATGTCTTGCCGATGAACTTTGGCTACCGGGATAAGACTGTCATTCTGCACTCTGCTCCAGATGGCAAAAAAATCGATATTTTAAAAAAGAATAACGCAGTTTCCATAGTTTTTTCTACTGACAGCGAACTGGTTTATCAGCACAAGCAGGTGGCATGCAGCTACCGTGTGCAGTCAACGAGCGTGATAATCACCGGAAAGGTCGAGTTTGTCGATGATGAGGAAGGTAAACGCGAAGCACTTAACATTCTGATGGAGAATTACTCCGTGGATGATTTCGATTACAGCAAGCCGGCAGTAAGGAACGTAAAAGTCTGGAGGGTGAAAGCAGAAACAATGACCTGCAGGGAGTTTGGCGCTCCGGCCAGGAAATACAAAGGCTCAGACCCGGATATCGAGTTTATCATGGAGAAGAAATAAAGCCATTGATGCACGAATGACTTTATTTAGTGATGCCACAAAAGCCACAGATGCACGAATGTTTACATTCCTCTCCCAAATAACAATGCTATTAAGTTAAGGAATATATCTTGATTTTCAATGATCTTTTACCCCACACTCTAAAGGGTGAAACCATTGAAAATCAACTTGTGTCATTTAGCTTTTTTGGCCCGCCTTACCGCAGTAGTCGGGCAGGCTCCCTTTAGACGGGGTTAAACAAAAAAGCTTAACTTAATGGCATTGCTCCTATTTGGGGGAGGTCATACAGGGGTTTGTGCATTTTTCGTTATCAGAGCAGCGACAACAGCAGCGCGCAACCCTCCATCGATATTGACTACCGTGAGGTTTGGTGCGCATGAAGCAAGCATCGATGTGAGGGCGGCCTCTTTTGCCCTGAAACCGTAACCTACAGAAGTAGGTACACCGATTACCGGCAGGGGAACAAGAGATGCCACGAACGGCGCTAGGGCCCCTTCCATCCCAGCTACAACTATCACGGCTTTAACATCTTTGGCAATGCCTTCTTTTATGGCCTCAAGTACACGGGTTGGATGGGCAATACCACGGTCTTCGTAAACAACGGGATTGACTCCCACGGCTTTTAGAACAACTTCACACTCATAAGCAACAGGGTGGTCTGCTGCTC
>JALVJU010000449.1 GCA_027034005.1 Marinilabiliaceae bacterium | reverse complement strand
ATTGCGTTGGAGGCTGCTAACAGCTGACGAGGGGTGCAACGGGGTTACGGCATCAAGTTATCGGCTTTTTATCCTTGGATGGGATGCCGGAAAGTGAGCATAGTTATCCATTACTTAATTTGTGTGATATGCGGTTTGGATTTTGTGTTTGGACCTAAAAAATATTACGTAATTTAACTCAGATATTCAGATGAAAAATTTTTCTTGTGTTTTGATAGCTGTATTGTTTTTGGGATTTGTGTCCTGCAGTGCTGAGAAAAAAGAAATTAAAAAGCCCAACATTCTTTTCATCCTGGTGGATGACCTTGGTTACACAGACCTGAGCTGCATGGGCAGCAAGTACTACGAAACACCCAATGTTGACAAGATAGCCCGTGAGGGGATGACCTTTACGAATGGTTATGCAGGCTGTCAGGTGTGCAGTCCGTCGAGGGCTACCATACTTACAGGTATGTTTGCACCGAGGCATGGCATTACCGACTGGATAGGGGCACCGGCAGGTACGGCATGGAGAAAATACGGACGGCACACAAAGCTCCTGCCTGCCGATTATGTGCATTATCTTGAGAAGAAATACATAACCTTGCCGGAGGCATTGAAGAAGGCCGGCTACATAACTTTTTTTGCAGGCAAGTGGCATCTTGGTGGAAAAGGTTCTTACCCGGAGGACCATGGTTTTGACATTAACATCGGGGGGTATGAAGCCGGTGGTCCATACTCGGGCGGATACTTTTCACCTTTTAATAATCCTAAAATGAAGGACTATCCGGATGAAAAAGGGATTAGCCTGCAGATGAAGCTGGCAAAGGAGACCGTGAAGTTCATTGAGCAGAACAAGGATACAGCGTTTCTTGCTTACCTTGCTTTTTATGCCGTTCATGCGCCGATACAGACTACTGAAGAACATTGGCGAAAATACCGTGACAAAGCCGATTCGATGGGGATAGCCGATAAGGGATTTGAGATGGAGAGGCGGCTGCCTTACAGGCTGCACCAGGACAACCCCGTTTATGCCGGTTTGATAGCGCAGATGGACAGTGCCGTCGGTTATGTCATGGATGAACTGAAAAAGCTGGGCCTTGACAAGAATACAATAGTGGTCTTTACCGGAGATAACGGGGGTGTTGTTTCGGGCGACAACTACTCTACAAACCTTGCACCGCTTCGGGGCGGTAAGGGATATCAGTGGGAGGGAGGCATCCGGGAGCCGTTTTTCGTGAAAGTGCCCTGGATGGATATTGCAGGCAAAACCTGTGATGTGCCCGTTTCAAGCGCCGATTTTTATCCTACACTTCTCGAACTTGCCGGGACAACAGTTCCACACGGTGAAGTTATCGATGGAAAAAGCATCGTGCCTTTGCTCAGAGGGGGGATGCTGCCAGAGCGGGATCTGATATGGCACTATCCGCATTACGGAAATCAGGGTGGAGACCCGTCGTCGATAATCAGGCGCGGAAAATGGAAGCTGATACACTATTACGAAACGGGACTGGACGAACTGTATGACCTGAGTAAGGATATCTCTGAGCAAAATGATGTTGCAGCAGAGAATCCGGCAGTTATAAAAGACCTGCACAAACGGCTTTTTGACTACCTGGAAAGCGTAAATGCAAAATATCCTGTTAAAGACCCGGAGTATGATGCAAAAGCAGAAGCAAAATACATAGAACGTGTGAGGACAAGAACTTTGCAGAATCTGGAAAAACAAAGAAAAAGGATGCTTTCAAAAGAGTTCAATCCCGGCAACGACTGGTGGGGAAGCAAGGTGACGAAGGATTGAGGATGCTGAGATGTTAGATGTATGATGTGAGGATACTGAGCGATAGCGAAGTCCAGTGAAACGGGATATGATGTTGGAGGTCGGTTTTCCGGTATCTTTCCATTTGTGCTTAAGGAGTTCAGAAGTGAGTCTAGACCTACTATTCTACGTTGTCAAACACAGGTGTGCCGTTCCGAAAAATATATCTTATTGTCAGGGTATGGTACATACCGGCCACAAGGAACAGTACCAGGAAGGAGTACAGCAAGATGTCGCTTTTTTGTGACAATGCATTTAATGCGTCCTTTCTTAACATTAACAAGGAAAACAAAGTTATAGCCAATAGTGATGTTATTACGCCTCTTACTATAAAATATGCAACAACACCTTTTCTTTTATACAGACGGTATTTCCAGTTTGAGGCAGAAAGAACCTTGATCCTCTCTTTTTTGTAACCGGCCATACTTACAACAAGGATGAAGATTGAAAAGCCAAAAAAAGCAAGAATGAACATGCTGTCCTTATTCCATTGTATGTGTCCCTTAAGAAATGAATATGTTATTACTGCCAGAAGAAAACCAAAAGTAACTATCCGTTTTGTTGATTCCATTTTGCCGGCGTCATATTGGATTGCAGTTATACGTTTTTCCATAGAGTTTAAATTAGAGATATTAGAATTGATTTGTAAATTTAAATAAATTTTCAGAATAGTTATGACAATATTTCAGAGAATCAATGGTTATGGTGTTTTGAACTCTTAATGAGTTATTGTACCTTTGGGTTCTTAAAAATAAAACACAAAAATAGTTATGAAAAAAGCAAAGATCCATACAGATAAGGGAGTTATGGAAGTAGAGTTTTACGAAAAGGATGCTCCCAATACAGTGGACAATTTTATTAAACTTGCCAAGGAGGGATTTTACGACGGACTGGCTTTTCACCGTGTGATACCCGATTTCGTCATTCAGGGCGGTGACCCGTATTCACGTGATATGAGTGATCCGAGAGTTGGAACCGGAGGGCCGGGATATTCGATCGACTGTGAGCTTGACGGCGACAACCAGTATCACGACCGTGGTGTACTTTCAATGGCGCATGCCGGACGAAACACTGGAGGTTCTCAGTTTTTCATCTGTCTTAACCGTGAGAACACAAAGCATCTTGACCGTCAGCATACGTGCTTTGGCAAGGTGGTTGAAGGATTAGATGTCATTGATGAGATTGAGGCAGGGGACAAAATTAATAAGATAGAGGTTATCGAAGAGTAATAAATTAATCGAAAAAATATTTTTCAAATGAGCATGGAAGTTTCAGGAAAGTTGATACAAGTATTGCCGGAGCAAACAGGTGAAGGCAGGAACGGTACCTGGGTTAAAGGCGGGTTTGTGATAGAAACACAGGAGCAGTATCCTAAAAGCATCTGTTTTGATCTATGGGGTGATATGGTAGAAAGAATTAAAAATTATAATGAAGGTGATATCCTTAACGTAAGTTTCGATGTACAGTCGCGTGAGTATCAGGGACGATGGTTTACCAATGTAAAAGCATGGAAAATTGAAGCTGTTTCAGCAGGTGGTTC
>JALVJU010000448.1 GCA_027034005.1 Marinilabiliaceae bacterium | reverse complement strand
ACCTTAACAGGAATGATTTTCGATGTTTTGTCGGCATAGCTTCCCTGAAGTCTGTTCAGTTCCAACACTTTTGAAGGATCGATCTTCTGCCCCATCAGATAATGGCGGGCGGTACCGTTGAACCATACATATTCGGGCTTGACATTCTTTTCGAATTGGAAAGAACCTTTCTTTGTATGATATGTCATGTATCCGTTACTGTCTTTTTTTACGATAAAGCTTCCGTCAGGATTTCTTTTTCCGGCAGTTGACCAGTCCCAGTACATCTTAGTGGGATTGACTTTCGCATATACGGGGATATGGCATGTCTCGCAGGCAATCCTGTCAGTATGATGGTTAAGAATGGGATTGTTATGCGGGGCATCTGTGTGGCATTGTGTACAAGTAGCCCTGTTGACATTTTTCGAAGACACCGTATAAAGTTTACCGGATATCTTATGGTCGTTTGTTTTATGGCATGCAACACAATTCATATTGGCTCCGTTAACTCCCATGTGAACATCAACTTTACGTGTTGTTTTGTTCAATGCCAGCTCCAGGTCGCCATGCTTCACATTGTTGCCGCCCCCGCCGGTAAAGTGGCAACTACCGCAATTGTTACGTTTGGGCGTTCCTACGTTCTGTGCAATCTTGTTATAGTCGGGGGGCAGGAATGTTTTGCCGTTAGATACCATTTTCTTGTCAACAGGCAAACCTGCTTTCCCGGGAAACTTTTTGTATATCCCTGTACGGTCGTGGCAGACGATGCAGTCAATATTTTTACTTATGCTGAAATCAAATTTGTTGTTTTTCCACCCGTAACCTGCGTGACAGCTCGTGCACAATGGTTCGTTCGAAGAGATGCCAATACAGAAATTGTTGATGATATTCTTCTTGCCCAGATGAATGGTGTCCCCGTCATCTGTAACGTATGGTCTTGTCCAGGTCCAGTGGGCTGTGTGCATAACTTCCTGGTCCGTTTTATTGTGACATGTAAGACAGGCCTCTGTGACCTGCTGAGGGGTTTCAAATTTTTGCTGAAGGATTTTAAACTCACTGTGGTCAACTTTCTGAACCGTATCAACACGGTAGTTCACCAGCTTTACCTGCTCGTCAGCTATGTTATTCACCCTTTTGTAAACATAGACACCCCCGATTATCCAGGGCACCATCAAGGCTATAAAAAACAACAACAACTTTATAAATCTGTGTTGCGACTCTTTAACCGTTTGCATATTAAAAAGATTAAACGAATTTAGACATGAAAAACATTTTTTATCTCGTTCTCAAGGTCTCCAAACCTGCTTGTATCACAATGTTCCGAATAGATACCTATAAAATCCTGCACTCCGTTTTCCAGATAAACGGATGTCAGAAAAGAGTCGAAAAGATGAAAATCACAGTTGTTCTTTATCTCTTTCATACCCTTCCCGAACACATCAAAACTTATAGGTGCCGGAACCTCGAAGAAGTAATGATTCCCTTCTTTTCTGTTTTGGTAAACCCCGTCCCTTATCTTCAGGAATTCGGTATATTTTTTATAATAAATGGTACTTTCGTACTCCTCTACTTTTCGTTTTTTAAAGAAATGAATACCCAGTTCCTTTAACTCATCAACTAATTCAGACAAGCTGTCTACATTTCCGGAACTTATCCGGATACAGGCATGCTGTTCATTAAAGATCGTCATTTGCCCCGGGGCTATCTTGTATTTTTCTCCTATCTTTTCATTAATGACAGGAGCATTCCTGAAAATCAAATCCTGGAAGCAAAATGATGCATTCTTTACGGGAATAAATAATTTCCAGGAGTGCACATGTTTATTCTCCGGAAAATTATGCAGGGCATAATAATTTGGCTTTGGGTCAGTCTCCATGATCAAGATACTTAAATCATTGCCCAAGGAAGAGCTGGAAACATTTTTTCGCAAGTCGTAACATGCTATACCAGAAAATTCTATGTCTTTCATGGCTGTTATATTTTTATTTTATTCCCTTTAAAAAATCGAGTAGAAATGCACAAATGTGCAAAATAAAATCTGAACAACAAGCGAAAAAATGAAAATTATAATTAAGATTTTCGTGTCTTAAATTATTTAATACTAACATCTTACAACAGCACACATGAGTTATGTCCAATAAAAAACCCCTCCTGAACAAGGAGAGGTCCTTCAAAATTTAACCCTTAAAAACAGATAAATTAACAGCCGCCTGCTACCCGTTTTTTCTTTTTACGTTTTTTGATCGGCGGCTTATGGGTTGATGATTTTGTAGTGCTTGTAGTCTGAATAACTCCTCCGCCAAGGGCAGCGCTGGCACCTTTACGGAAATCGTATTTAGCTATCTCATCATCGGGGCTTGTTGATGCCGGCTTTTGTGGGTTCATTATCGTTTCTGCCCAGTAGTTCAGTCCTCCCTGAAGAACGTAATTGTTTTCATACCCTAACTGCCTTAGTAGCATCCAGGCCTCATTCGATTTTGTAGAACCATTAGAATAAAAAACATTCATTTTAATATCCTGGTTCAACATATCTTCATTATCGGGGGAAAGGATATCGGCAAGCGGGATATTTATTGCTCCCGGTAGATGGAACTTCTCATAATCATCCTTACTACGGACATCCACCAACTGCAATGAAGGGTCTTTCTGAACTATCATGTCAGCAACCTCATCAGGCGCAAAGAACTGGGTTCCATCTTTTATCTCTTCCAGCATCTGTTCCGGAGTCAGTTTATATTGTTTTGTGGTATTTTCCGGCACAGCCGCTATGATCAACCCGAGAGGAATAAGGACCATTGCCAGTTTTAATCTCATATTTTTCATTTGTATCGATTTTAAATTATCTGATCAAATTTCTGCGATCTCTCAATACTCGTCGCGGGGGAATTTCTTCTCTGCCCATTCACCGACCCAAAACATACCAAATGCAACAAGAATCATCAACAGGGCAAAAACACCTCTTGATATCCCAAGCACTTCATTCATTGTCGGAGTGCCCATATTCTCAGCATAGAAAATATCTTTCCACATTGGAAATCCTTCCGTGAAAATTACTATTCCGATTATCAGGCCGCCGATAAACATCAAAGCGTCAAGCTTGCCGATAGAGAATGCGCAAAATGCAGTTCCGGGACAGAAACCACCCGTTATAAAACCTGCTCCCATAATGGCTCCGCCTATCATTGCAGACCACAGGAAGGTGGGATTTATATAGATCACATTAAGGTCTATCCATCCGAAAAGGCTGAAGAACAAAAGCCCAAGCATGGCAACTATCGCTCCCGTGAAAAACACTTTCAAAACGGTTGTGTCGTATCCGTAAAATACTCCTGCAAGGGTACGTGACGACGAAAACCCGCTGA
>JALVJU010000447.1 GCA_027034005.1 Marinilabiliaceae bacterium | reverse complement strand
ATCGACGATGATGTGATAGTTAGCCGCACATATGCCAGTGAAGTGATAAACTTCTTTAAATATCATCCTGCAGCTTCGGCTTTGGGTGGAAAGATACTGCCGAACTACGAATCTGAAAGGCCCGAATGGATGTCTGTTTTTCTTGAACCTTTAATGTCGGTCATCGATCTGGGCAAAAAAGAACGCATATTTCCAAAAGGAAAATTTCCGGTAGGGGCAAATATGATATTTAAAAAAGATGTATTTGATAAAATAGGCCTTTTTAACACAAATCTGGGCAGAAAGGGTAAGAATATGCTTGGAGGTGAAGAAAAGGATATTTTTAACCGAATAAATAAAACAGAAGGTGAAGTATGGTATTCGCCAAAGCCGTGGATATATCATTATGTGCCCGACAGCAGGCTTATAAAAGACTTTATAAAAAAACAGGCCCTGGGAATAGGCTTTAGCGAAAAGGTACGCGCAAAAGATATTGGTTCTAAAGAGCTTATTCTTTCCGGCATTAAAGAGTTGATAAAATGGGGCGCCAGTATTTTACTATTCTTTTTTTACAGCTTGAAATTCCAGCCCGCAAAAGGTGTTATGATAATCAGGTTCAGGTATTGGGTCAGTTCCGGATTTTTCAAGCGTTCACTTTGAGGCCTTAGGTTTTACTTTTGGAATAACCGGTCAATATATCCTGAATTCTCCATGGTAATATTGAACAGATAATCTTGTTTTTCAATGAGTCTGCCATAAGCTTCCTCTATCTTGTTTTCGTATTCTGTTTCGAATTTATTGAGGATTATTGAGGCCAGATCCTCCGGTTTATCCTGTAAGTCAATATACCATTCCGCAGCATCTATATCTTCAAGGAACCAGCGCATCTTATCATGTGTGCCCAGTGACAGGATATGACAATTAAGGCCAAAAGGTATCATTTGTGCATGCCCCCGCATTCCCATAACCAATTCCATTTTATTATAAAATTTGTAAACTTCCACAGGTGTTTTATAATTCAACAGAACTGTCTTAAAATTCACATTTTTATTTATCAAAGAGAGTTCAAACCTGGCATCTGAATCCAAATGACAAATATTATATATGTTATATCCTTTTTTCTCTATCTCTTTAAGTGCCCCGGCCACATTGTCAAGAATGGAATATACCTTATCCCCAAATCGTCTTTCATATCTGTCGAAGGCAATGTTTACACCAATATTTTTTGTTCTTACTTTTTTCGGGAGCTTTGGGTATAGCCTTCTTATGACAGTAGTAGGACAAGGTTGAAATTTAATCTTTTTACCCAATTCTTCTCCAACAAGTTCTTTGGCTTTATTTATACTGCCGTGGTTTCTCATGCCAAAGAACGAGGAACGTGATACAATATGTTTTAGGTTATCGATGAAAAAGTCGTTTGGTGTTTGACCAATAAAATAATTGTAGCCTACAGCATAAATAACTATTGGGACTTTTATGCTGTCAATTTGTTCTTTACTTATGGCCCATTGCCAGCCGGAAATGTTATTTTTATTTGTGTCAGGAAGGAATACCCCCCCTCCTCCAAGAACCATAAACTTTGACCGGTTTATCTCTGCAATGAGTTTTGGCGTAACAGGATTTGTTATCTTATGTAAATTCCACCTTAATTTAGCATTTGAATTGAAAACATCCCTTACACATTTCGACAAAACCGTATCTCCTGTGTTTTCCCATCCCCGGTAATATGTAATATGTGTGACCCCGGTCTTGTTGTATTTTCTCTTTTCTTTCAGGACATATAGTTTTTCCTTAAAGAAATAAGGGAAATAAACAAGTACTTTTTTGAATTGTTTTTTTACTTCTTTCTGAAAGAAAGGTTGCAAAAAAAGTTGCTTGACATTTATGTTCTTATATTTGATTGTAGGCAATGTGTCCACAATTATGCTTGTGGTTTTAGCTTTCCTTTTGTATCTCTTAAATTTTGATGTGCTAAATGTGCTTTCATCACTTTTCTCTGCAAATATATATACGGAATCACCAAAGTATCCGATGTCAATTACTTTGAAATATTTAGAAGCTAAGTAGTAAAGACTGGATGCTGTAAAATAATGGATATGAGGCTCCCAGAATGTGTGTTTCTTATCACCGAAAAAATGAATGTCCATGGATGGCAATTCAAATAAAAGTTTACCGCCGGGATTTAAAATATCCTTAGCCTTTTCAAAAAAGACATTTGGGCCCTTTATGTGTTCAAGCACATGAAAAGAGCAAACAGCATCGAATTTACGCTCAAACTCAAAATCTTCCAACAGCCCGTTATACTGTTTGAACCCGTATTGATGTTCCGAAAAGGCCGCATAGTCCGGGTCCGGTTCCAGCCCGTAAGCATCCTTTCCATATAGTTTCAGGTGAAAAACAAAAGATCCGATAGAACTGCCTATCTCAAGAATATTATCAAAATTATCATCAATGTATTCTTTGTAAAAATTAATTCGTTCAAGAGATTTTTTATCAAGTTTTGATATCTTATCCTTCGACGGGGTTTTCTCCTTTCGGGCTTTTTTAGTAAACAATCCCGTTGTATACAGGTCAACATATTTGTTTTCATCCTGATATATATGCCCGCAACTGGCACACCTGATCAATTCTATCCGGGAACCGGTCCTTGATATATGCTCGGACTTTGAAACTTTACTGCTATTACAAATTATACAATTCATCTATCCGGATATATGCATTTCGACAAATTCCCTGACAGCTCCCTCCCCTCCCCTGCTTTTCAATATTTTAATTCCATGTACCCTCTTTATCTTTTCGTTAGCATCATTTGGGCAGGCAGCCAGGCCAACAGAAGAAAGCAGCTCGAGGTCATTTATGTCATCACCGATATAAGCAACATTTTCCAGCTCAATATTTAATTCTTTGCAAAGTTTTTTAGCTGTTTCTAATTTGTTTGAAATACCCTGAAATATAAAATCAAGCTTCAGTTTTATTGCACGGCGTTGGTTCAATTCCCTGTTTTCGGATGTTATTATTCCTGTTAAAATATCCTTTTCTTTCAACAACTTAAACCCCATCCCGTCTTTTGTGTTGAATTTCTTCAGTTCATCTCCGTTTTCTGAATAATACATTCCTGCATCCGTGAGAACTCCGTCCACGTCAGTCAAAAACAATTTTATGCCTGTTGCTGTTGTCCGGTCTTTTAGCACATATGTTTCCATCAACCGTTCTGCGATCAGCCAGTCTACTTCTTCGTCGAGTTCAATGAAAGTATATTCCGGCATTTCAAATATCCCGATCTTGCCCGACAACCTGTTTTCATAATCAATTATATTTCCAACGGAATTGATATAAAATGCTCCGTTTTCAACAAGCTGCCCGGAAAAATCC
>JALVJU010000446.1 GCA_027034005.1 Marinilabiliaceae bacterium | reverse complement strand
TAAAGACAGGCCTTCGTTTGGCCCTTCCAGTGTTCCTCCTTCTGCTGCAAGCAATCCTTTTGGTGGTTCAACACCGGATTACGGTGATATGTAATTTCCCACATGGACAAAAGAGAACGCCCATATATTTACCTGATTGGAGGGCTTTATTTAAAAGTTGTTATCCATACAAAGTTTTTAGATATTTCAGAAGCATCGGGTTCATATCCTTTTTTAATCCCTGAACAAAATAATCCCAATGAAGATTATTTAATTTCATATTCTGTTGCCGAAGAGATTGATATTCCTGCAAAATCTCCATCTTTTTCAGCCGACTCTTTCGATGAAGTTCAAATGCCTTTCACATGGGATGTATACAATAATGATGACAATTTTTCTGCCATAATCAGGATTGATGACGATCTGAATGTAGAATTGGTTAGGGCTGATTTTAATTTAAATGAAAAATATATTAAAGTCGTTTTCAAAGGCAGGGAGGGTTTAAGGCCGTTTAAGTTCGATCCTTTTTTTCAGCCTTTTGGGCCTATATTACTAAACTACATTTTGCATTACAGCAATGGCATTATGATCCATGCATCAGGAGTGAAAGACAGTAGAAACGGATATGTTTTCACGGCAGTTTCAGGAACGGGCAAATCTACTATGGCGGAGTTGTGGCAAAAAGCAGGGGCAAAGATAATCAATGACGATCGTCTGGTGATAGCTCCGAATGGAGAAAAAATGATCATGACGAATACTCCAATGCCGTACTATCAGGATATTTATAAAGAGACTGAAGTGACTGCCATCTTTTTGATCAATCAATCACCTGAAAATTACATAAAACCATTGAGCAAGATAGAGGGGATAACAGGGGTCATGGCTAACTGCATACAGTTTCTTTACGATAAAAAAATGGTAGAGAAGCATCTCAGGTCAATAACCCGTATCGTTGAGAAATGTCCTGTTTATGAGCTTGGATTTAAACCAACAATGGAGATAATCGAAATTGTCAGAAATGAATTCGGAGTATAAAATGGAGAAAAGTAAACAATTACTTGTTGCTTTACTTGAGTCAGGGAATACGGTAGACTTAAAAGCAACCGGGCTCAGCATGTTCCCACTTCTTCATCCGAGTGACATATTGAGGGTTAGGCCCGTAAAGGTTTCACAACTGGAGCGGGGGGACATCATCGTTTATAAAAATGAGTACAAGATAATTAGCCACAGATATATTAAAACTGAAGAGGGAAAGATCATTTGTAAAGGTGATGGGCTGAAATATTACGATACTCCTGTTCTTCCCGATAACCTGCTCGGAGTAGTTATAGCCCGCACACGAAGAAACAACACTATAGATCTTTTATCTTCATTTTACCGGAAACTGGGAATGATACTTTCTTATTTTACCCCTGTTACGGGTTATTTTTTCTATTACTTTAGTTACCTTTGGTATAATTTATTCTTTGATAAGAAACAATTACAAGAATAAAAACCATTGGTTCTTTTATGAGTTACAACACAAAATACATAAGAGGTGCATTGAAGATCATCTGGGAAAGTTCACCCGTATGGAGTGTTGTTAATATTGTTTTAAGCCTTATAAGGGGAACTTTGCCGCTTATCCTGATCTACATTGTTAAGATCATAATTGATAATGTTACGGCTATCTTGTCATCAGGCAGGCCGCTTCTTACCGATAAAGATATTTTGCTGACATTTGGAATTGCAACTCTGTTCTTTTTTGTAAATGCAGTTACCGATTCTGTTAATTCTTATGCCAGGGAAAAGCAGTCTTTGCTGGTAAATGATTTCATTCAGGACCTGATACACAAAAAAACCGTTAGTATCCCATACCGATATTTTGAAGATCCTGCATATCAGAATCTTTTTTACAGGGCTATCGAAGAATCTTCGTACAGGCCTTCACGTGTTTTTTACGGCATTCTCGGACTGTTTCAAAATACGATAACTTTAAGCCTTGTCCTTGCCGTATTGTTGACACTCCACTGGGGAATCATACCGTACCTTTTGCTGGTAAGCATTCCAGTGATTTTTTTCAAACTTTACTATTCACAGCAGTTTTACAAACTGCATAACGAACAGACCGAGGAAGAGAGGAAGGTCCGGTATTTCAATAGGCTGCTCACTTCAAAAGAATTTGCCAAAGAGCTCAGGATATTTGATCTTGCAGGGCATTTCAGGAAAACTTACGAGACTTTAAGACAAGACCTGAGAAAGAAACAGCTCAGGCTGATAAGGAGCAGGACATTTTGGGAAACTGTGGTGCAGATCATTTCCACCCTGTTTTTGCTGATCATTTTTGCCTACATCATTTACAGTACTGTTACCAAAGCCATTTCCACTGGCGATATGGCTATGTATTTCCTGGCTCTGCATCGAGGTTACAATGTCTTGCAGGAGTGGCTGTCAAGGATATCTGCCTTGTATGAAGACAACCTGTTCTTGAAAAGTTTCTTCAACTTTCTGAGAATTAAAATAAAAGATGACAAGACGACAGAGCTGCATTTCCCCAAACCGATAAAAACGGAGATAGTATTCAAAGATCTTTCTTTTAGATATCCCAATACAAAACGATGGGCGTTGAAAGATATTAATTTTTCCATAAAAGCGGGGGAGACGGTTGCTCTTGTGGGCACCAACGGAGCAGGTAAAACAACTTTGGTGAAGCTGCTTGCCGGTCTTTACACTCCAACAAGGGGAGTGATAACAGTGGACGGAACCGACTGGACGAGGATTCGCAGTGATGAACTTGCGGACTCGGTAAGTGTGATATTCCAGGATTTTATGCTTTACAATGTTAGTGCAAAGGAAAATATATGGTTCGGTAATGTTAAGAGGGATCCTGATGATAAAACTGTACAGGAAGCTGCCATGAATGCAGGCATACATGAACTTTTCATGAAACTGCCGCAGGGATACAGGACTGTACTTGGAACTTTGTTCAAAGACAGTGAGCAGTTAAGCAGGGGCGAGTGGCAGCGTACGGCTCTGGCCCGCTCTTTTTTCAATGATGCCCAGCTGATAATTCTCGATGAACCGACAAGTTCACTCGATGCTTTTACGGAAGCAAGCCTTCTGGAACATTTCAGGGAGATATCATCCGGAAGGACAGCGATAATCGTAAGTCACAGGCTTACGACCATCAGACTTGCCGACAGGATAATTGTTCTTGATGACAACACGATCGCAGAAACAGGCACTCATGAAGAGTTGATGCAAAAGGGAGGTATTTACAAAAAAATGATCACTTCATTGCATCAGTGATTGTTCAGGATAAAACTTATTCCGCCGAACACGCCAAACGAATAAGGATGGAAGTTTTGGTATCCGTTGTTATTTACCGGTGATAAAAAGTATTTGAACCGTGGTTCAAGTGAAAACCTGAACGAATTTCCCAGGGGCATTTCAATTCCTAAGCCGACTGTACTGCTGTATGTGACAGCATTTATTCCCTCTGTATAGCCTGCATCTATCCATTGTCCGTTGTCCATCAGGTAAGCAGAGTTGTCGATCATGAAGTTTGTGCTTAATCCGCCGGAAACAGTGACAATAGGTTTACTGTTGAAAAGGGCATATCTTACCATCAAAGGGATCTCAATGTAATCAAGCAGTTGTTTCATGTTTATTGCATCCGACTGTTCGTCCAGTATCTCAGATTCGGGAGCGAGATAAACACCATTTTTTTGAAGCCCTTTTGCAACGGCTAAATCGGTATTGTTGTTGTAACTTATGGTGCCGAGGGAGTTGTTCGCATTTTGAGATATGTTAACAGGATTGTTTTTTAGTTTATTTGATGATGAATAAAATGCAGCGGCAAGATTAGATATGCCTGCAATGGAAGGATAAACAGTGGTCTGGGATATTTCCTGCCCCACTTGTGAGTAGAGCACTCCTGTTTCAAAACTCCACCTGCTTTTGCTTTCCATTCTTATGTTTAAACCTCCTGCAACTGATACTACCCCTGATTCATCCAGTCCGGGGTCATGTGTATAAACTACAGATGCCTGTGTCTCATTTATATTCCTGAAATTATATGTTGGCGAGATGTTTCCGTTCAGTATAAATTTGTACTTTTTTTGCTTTGTTTTGGGTGTGGGTGTAACTGTGTTTAATGCATAAAAAGAGCGGGGTGTCTCTTTTCCCGGGATTTTTGAAAAATGCAGTCCCGTACTGTTAAGGTTAAAATCTGTATGGAATTTTGGCGATGTGTTTATCGAATTTATTTCCGTAGTCCCATTTGAATGACCGTTATTGCTTGCAAGAGTTATATCTTTGGCGGTGTTGCGCTCTTCTGTTGGCGGTTTTGAAATATCTTTTGATACAAGAGGGAAAGCAGTCTCTTTTGTCTTAGAGTCTTTATTCAAGGCAACTGTTTTTGAATGCTCTTTTCGAATGTTTTTATTGGTTTTTCCTTTGTTCTTTGTGATTTTACCTGCAGTCACAGTGTGATCTGTTTTTGTTTTTACAGCGGTAGCTTCAGATGAGTTGATAGTTGAAATTTTTTGTGGTATTTCTGTAGCATTATCTTCTGTCCTGGCTAACTGATCTCTTTTACTTCCACTACCCCATATCAGATAACCGGCGCCCAATGAAAATAGTATGAGTGCTGTTGCGGCAACACTTTGCCAGAAAACAAGGACCCTTTTTCTTGCCCTGTTTTCTGCCATTTGCCTGTTGACAGCATCCCATATGTAACCGGGAGGCTCTTTCTCAAACCTGCTGAGCTTATCTTTTACTATCTTGTCAACGTTGCTCATTGCTAAACTACACTCTGTTTCTTACTCAGTTTTTCTGTTATCCGATCTTTGATCCAGCTTCTCGCTCGCGACAAGTTGGATTTTGATGTGCCCTCAGAGATATCCAGGGCCTCTGCGATCTCTTTGTGAGACAAACCTTCAAGCACGTACAGGTTAAATACTATCCGGTACTTGGGTGGAAGTTCACTGATAATGTCCATTATCTCATCTTCACTTATTTCGCTTGCCTTTTCTTCAATGATGTCACTCTGGAGCTTTACAAGCATCGTGTCCTCAAGCGATGTTTCAGGTTTCTTCTTCCTGAATGATTCGATAGTTGTATTGACCATTATACGTCTGATCCATCCTTCAAAAGAACCTTCGAACCTGTATTTTTTTATGTTCGTGAAAACCTTGATGAACCCTTCCTGCAGACAATCTTCAGCTTCGGTTCTGTCTTTACAGTATTGAAGGCATACTCCGTACATCTTGGGTGCATAAAGGTCGTACAACACCTTTTGCGATGCCGGATTGCCTTTCTGGCATCCTTTGATTATTTCTTTAAGGTTATCCACGAACGTTGATAAATTATATAAACATTACATGCCGATGGCATTTGTAACATCTATATGTTTTATCAAAAGGTAGATGCAATAATTATGCAAAAGGTTGCTTTGCGGCAAGACTATTTTTTGTGTTTTTTAACATTATGAAAAGATTATTCGGAGGAAATGTAAGGAGAGGGGCGCTTAATGGCCTGAAAATGACGGCTTAGTATTTTTTACGCATGCGGTCCATCTCTCTTTTTGCATCTTTTAGTCTGAGGGTTTCACGTTTGTCATGTTGTTTTTTTCCTTTGGCTAGGGCTATTTCTACTTTTGCCCAGCCCCTGTCAGTAAGGAAAAGTCGTATCGGAATAATTGTCAGGCCTGACTCTTTTGTTTTACGTTCTATCTTTTGTAGCTCCTTTTTTTTAAGTAACAGTTTCCTCTCTCTCCCTGGCTGATGATTGTTGTATGTACCGTAGAAGTATTCGGCAATGTGCATCCCTTTTATCCAAAGCTCACCATTCACGAAATAGCAGTAAGAATCAACCAGGCTTGCTTTTCCCTGGCGTATGGACTTAATCTCTGTGCCTGCAAGTTGTATCCCTGCTACATACTTCTCCAGTATCTCATAATCAAAGGTTGCCCTTTTGTTACGTATGTTGATCTTTGAGGTTGTGGCCATCTTTTATAATCCTGTTATGCTGTACAGTATTTGAAAAATGCCCAAAGGTAATAAAAGTACAAATGCGGATGTAATGAATGATAATAAAACATTCTTTTGTTTGTCAGTTGTGAACAGATGGCTGTAGCCTTCCCAGATTATAAATCCGGCATAAAGATTTAGTAAACGTATAAAGAATATTTCCGGGAAGAGCGTGATAATAAGATGTGTGATGTAAATCAGCAGGGAAGGCAGTGCAATTAACTTGAATATTGTCTCTTTATCGGATTTTATGTTCAAGACGGGAATGAGCTTAAGCATCAGGAAGTAGGCAGTTATCAGGGATGTCATAAAAGCAATGAAAGTGAACACTGCATGTGTCAGGGCAATGTCAAACCTCATTTCATGGTAATTAAGCAAAGAGCCGATAAAAACTGCCAGGGTGCTTATCAGGATAAGAGGCATGCTGTATGAAAAGAAAATATCCCTGATGGTCATATCCTCATGGTATATAGACACCCATTCCTTATCGGGGTTTATAAAGAGCCGCTTCACCCGTATGTATAGCCTCTTATACATGAATGTTAAGTAAAAAATGTGTTGTTTTCCCTAAACCAAATGTAGTAAAAAAATGATTATGTTGTAAATATTTTTATCAACAACCATTAAAATTAAATTAGATTTGTAGTTAAATTCGTTTAATGAAAAAAGACCATAAATATAATCTGATAGTCATCCTGGGGCCTACTGCCAGCGGGAAAACCCGCTTTGCAGCAAGGCTTGCCAGTGAAATTGACGGAGAGATAATCAGCGCCGACTCGCGTCAGGTTTACAGGCATATGACTATAGGCACCGGAAAAGATTATGACGATTATATTGTTGATGGCAGAGAGATAAAATGTCACCTTATCGATATTGCCGATCCGGGGTATAAATATAACCTTTATGAGTATCAGAGGGACTTTTTTAAAAGTTTTGAGCAGATCAGGGAAAAAGGAAAATTCCCGGTTCTTTGCGGCGGCACAGGCCTGTATATCGAGTCCGTTCTCAAGAAGTATAAACTGATAAATGTTCCTGTTGATCCGGAGCTTCGGAAACAACTTGAGAACAGATCGCTTGATGAGCTTGCAGATACTTTGAGAGGTTTTCGGAAACTGCACAACACCACAAATATCGATACAAAAAAAAGGGCGATCAGGGCTATAGAGATAGAAACCTACTACAGGGATCATCCGGATATAAATCCCGACCTGCCTGAAATAAAACCTTTGATCGTAGGCATTAAGATCGACAGGGATGCAAGGCGGGAAAAGATAACTGACAGACTGAAGAAACGGCTCGAAGAGGGTATGGTTGATGAAGTTGAGTCTTTGCTCAAGAAGGGGTTGAAGCCCGAAGATATGATCTACTACGGCATGGAATATAAGTATGTAACACTTTATCTGACAGGAGAGCTGACCTACGATGAAATGTTCAAAAAACTGAACACAGAGATACATCGCTTTGCCAAACGTCAGATGACATGGTTCAGGGGTATGGAGCGAAAAGGATTTGTTATCAACTGGATAGATGCTGCTGAGCCGGACGGGAAGAAAGTGGGAAAGGTGCTGGCATTGCTTTAAAGGGATTTCTTTGATGTTTTTCTCTTAGGGGAGATCTGCGCTTATTGTTTTTTTGCTACCGTAATTTTTTTTAATGACTTAATTTGGCTGTTTGTCAAAGCATTAAGTTATGTTCATGTAAAAAAATCAAGAATTAACTTTTTTATAAGAACTTTTCATGCTGTTTTACGTAAAATAGTTTCACTATTGAAAAAAGGGGAAATAAAAATCTTATAACCGAACCTGTTTTTACGAAAATAATTTGAATGGAAAGTATTGAAGATTACATCCTTAGAATCACAAGACTTGCTAACAGGAATAAAGAGCTGAATGAGCAGCTCCATGGCCTAGTCAGCAGGTATGAGATCCTGCAGCGTCAGAATGAAAAGTACCTTGATCTTCTTTCCGAACACTCTTTCGAAGAGATCGAGGATACTATCAAGACAGGCACGAAGCAAAAACTGAAGAAATTCAAGATGGCTTCGGTGTTGTTTGCCAATGTCCATGGCTTTGATGAACTGAGTAGCAGGATGGATGCACAGAAACTGATAGATACGCTTGATGAGTTATATCGGGATTTTGATAAGATCGCTCGGAAGTATAACATCATTAAAATAAAAACCATAGGTGATTCTTTCCTTTTTGCTGCAGGGATGCGTGAGGAGAACCGTACCAACCCTATTGATATTGTGCGTGCAGCTCTGGAGATGCAGCATGCAGCCCAAAAACGTATAATCAACGGAGATAAAGAAGCATTCTGGAAAGTCAGTATCGGGATACATACAGGGCCTGTTTTTGGAAGGCCTACCGGAAAGAAAAGTTCACCTTACACCATTTCAGGTGAAAGTGCCAATGTGGCTACAAGAATAGGAAGAGCATCAAAACCGGGAGACATCAACATCTCGGTAATGACCTTTGAACTGGTAAAGGAATTTTTTGAGTTTGAGCCAACGGGTGAGATCCCTGTGAAGTACAACGGCAGTATTGAAATGCATAAGGTTCTCGGAATCCTTCCCGAGTTCAGGTCAGAGGATGATCCGCTTGATGTGAACAGGGCTTTCCGTGTTAAGTACGGGCTTATTCAATTTCTTGATATCCAGGAAGAACTTCTTGATATAATGGAGAAGAAACTGCCTTCCACTCTTTACTATCACAACATAAAACATACTATTGATGTGATAACCGAAGCTGAGCTTATAGGCTGGGCTGAGGGATTGAAAGAGGAGGATATCCTGTTGTTGAAACTGGCTGCGCTTTTCCACGACAGCGGTCATACTATCAGTTATAAGGATCATGAAGAACACGGTGCGCAGATCGCAAGGGACATTTTAACAAGCTACGGATATCCCAGGGATCAGATCGACACAGTGTGCAGGTTGATAATGGCAACTAAATTTCCACCGTCGCCTAAGGATAAACTTGAAGAAGTGATCTGTGATTCCGACCTCGATTATCTTGGTCGTAGTGATTTTATACCGGTATCGAATCTTCTTTACAAGGAGCTTAAAGAGAATAATATGATAGGTTCCATCGATCAATGGAATATGCTTCAGCTTAACTTTATCCGTAAGCACCAGTACTTTACCGAAACAGCCCGTAATCTGCGTGAAGTGAATAAACGAAGTCAGATAAACAGGCTTAAAAAGCTGTTGAAAGAGAGCATCGATAAGTCATAACGTATTCGATAAACGGCCGGCATTTAGCAGGCCGTTTTTATTTAATCCTTATTTTCCCGCGAACGGTGTTCCAAAAATGCCGACAGCAAGTTCTGCCCACACAAGAATAAATGCGAGTACAATTAAAATACACACAGCAATCTTTTGGCTTCTCTTTGTTATTTTCCTTATTGCAAATTCGCTTATGAAGCCTGTGCTCATCAACATAATTCCCATGATTATAAAGTCCGGAACCGTCTATGATACTGCATTGCTATGAATGGAATGAGCAAAATGAACACTGTCGTGATTAAAATTATTTTGCCGCTTTTACTTATCATAATCTTTTGGTTGATGCCTGATAATTAAGATGGTTTTTTGCTGCCAATTATTGTTAAACTTATCTAAATTA
>JALVJU010000445.1 GCA_027034005.1 Marinilabiliaceae bacterium | reverse complement strand
ATTAAAGAGTACAAAAGCAGTTTTGCCGCTTTCTTCTGGCAGTCGGTTGCCCGCCTGTTCGGCTCAAACCTGAAAGCCGATTACGATCCGGAAGGCGATGAAAAAATGATCGAACACATTATAATTCTGATAGACAATGGTATGTTGTGAAAAAGTGTTATTTTTGATCTGACATGACAAATGCCATTCCCATAAGACTGAAATACAACTTTCGCTGGGCCCATCTTGAAGCGTATTTTTGGCTAACGGCACTTATCAGCATGGCCCTTACCACACCAACGCATGATACTCATTTTACATTCTGCATTTTTAAACTTATGGGGATAGATTTTTGTCCCGGGTGCGGACTGGGGCACTCCATCATTTTTCTTTTTCATGGCGATTTCAAGGGCTCCTGGGAAGCACACCCCCTTGCAATTCTTGCTGTTGGAGTGCTGATACACAGAATTTTTATTATATTGCATAAAGACATTAAAATTTACAAATTAAAAACTTCTAAAAATGAATAGTATCTACTCTCTTCTCCCTGAAATAGAAACTGAAGAAGCAGTTTTCATCGATTCACTCCTTAAAGACAAAAGTGAAGAACAACTCAAAAATTTTGCGATGCTTTATCGCAATCGCCGCCGGGAACCGCAGCTGATACTTTTTACCGCACTGTTGGGTTTCCTTGGCATATCAGGCGTTCATCGGTTTATGATCAATCAGATAGGCATGGGGATACTTTACTTCCTCACTGCCGGTCTTTGCCTTATAGGAACCATTGTTGACCTGATAAACTACAAGAACCTGGCTTTTGAATACAACCAGAGAATGGCAATTGAAGTCAACAACATGATATAAAACCTGCGTAAGGTTTTGTTCCATAAAAAAGCCCGGTATGTTCCGAGCTTTTCTGTATGGTATGTTTTTAGAGTGATCAAATATGGATCACTTCTCCGTATGCTGCTGCAGCGGCCTCCATTATGGCTTCTGACATAGTTGGGTGCGGATGAACCGACTTGATGATCTCATGCCCTGTGGTTTCAAGCTTACGGGCTGTCACAAGCTCGCCTACCATCTCAGTTACATTGGCTCCGATAAGATGTGCTCCCAGCAACTCTCCGTATTTTGCATCAAAGATGAGTTTCACAAATCCCTCGCGGTGTCCTGCCGCACTTGCCTTCCCTGATGCCGTGAACGGAAACTTGCCTATCTTAAGCTCATAGCCGGCCTCGCGGGCTGCTTTCTCGGTCATGCCTACCGATGCCACCTCGGGAGTAGTGTATGTACAGGCCGGTATGTTCCCGTAATCGAGAGGTTCGGGATTTTCACCTGCCATCTTTTCCACACAAATTATCCCCTCTGCCGAAGCCACATGGGCAAGGGCTTGTCCGTGCACGATATCGCCAATGGCATAGACACCTTCAACATTTGTACGGTAAAAATCATCAACCTTAATTTTACCTTTCTCTACCTCAATGCCTGCCTCTTCAAGACCTATATTCTCAAGATTAGGGGTTATACCCACTGCTGAAAGAATGATATCCGCCTCGTGCTCTTCCTCGCCTTTCTTTGTTTTGATCATGGCTTTCACCTTTTCACCGGAAGCATCCACTGACATCACCTCTGCACTTGTCATCACCTTAATGCCGGCTTTTTTGAACTCACGACCAAGTTGTTTAGAGACATCCTCATCCTCCAGGGGAACCACAGTTGGCAGAAACTCTACCAAAGTAACTTTTGTACCTATCGCATTGTAAAACCAGGCAAACTCACTGCCTATGGCTCCCGAACCGACTACTATCATCGATTCCGGCTGTTTCTCCAGGGTCATTGCCTTGCGGTAACCGATCACTTTCTCACCGTCCTGGGGAAGGTTAGGCAACTGCTTGCTGCGGGCACCTGTGGCAATTATTATATTTCCGGCCGAAAGCTCTGCTACCGTACCGTCAGCGGCAGTGACCTCCACTGTTTTGTTTTTTGTAAGTTTACCTGTTCCTTGAATCAGTTCTACCTTGTTTTTCTTAAAAAGATACTGAACACCTTTGCTCATGCCTGCTGCCACTTCACGGCTGCGGCTTACCATTGCTCCGAAATCAACAGAAGCATCACCATTAATATCAATGCCATAGCTCTTTGCATGTTTGATGTATTCAAATACCGATGCACTTTTAAGCAGCGACTTTGTAGGTATGCATCCCCAGTTAAGGCATATTCCGCCCAGTTCGGCTTTCTCAACCACACCAACTTTCATCCCAAGCTGCGAAGCACGTATCGCGGCCACATAACCTCCCGGGCCGCTTCCTATGATAATAAGATCAAAGTCCATTGTTTCAGTTTTTTAGTTTTCAAAGCAAATATAGCAGGATACTCATTGCAAAACAATAACATAAAACATTTAATCAAATCAATTTACAAAACATAGTGACACATGATTTTGTTCTCCAATACATTTTGAAATTTAGAATCTGTAATCTCTATTAGTGTTTTTCTCGGGTTATTTTACTAGTATAATAGTAAAAAACTCGGGCTAAAATGCTATTACGATAGTAAAAATCTCGGGTTAAATGACTAGTAAAAACCAGGTTTTACTCTAACTGCATATTTTTTTACATAAAAAAACTGCCTCAAAACAAATGCGTTCGAGGCAGTTTAAATATTGTGGTGTTAATGTTTATTTTATCACCTCTTTAAGTTTTGCTTCCAAAGCTTCACCTCTCAGGTTTTTAGCAATGATCACACCGTCTTTGTCAAGCAAAAAAGTAGTAGGAATACTCATTACTCCGTAAAGTGAGTGTGAGATATCCTTAGTGTCGTGCCCTTGCAGCCAGGTCATTCCATGATCCTGCACTGCTTTTTTCCATGCTGCAGCATCCCTGTCAACAGAAACGCTCAGGATCTCAAATCCTTTGCTCTTGAAATCCTTGTATGCTTTTTGCATGAAAGGTATCTCCCCAACACAAGGTTTGCACCATGAAGCCCAGAAATCCAAAAGAACATACTTCCCTCTTAATGAAGAAAGAGTGATCTCCTTTCCATCAATAGTAGGAACTGTGAAATCCGGAGCAACTTTCCCTTCCTGCACTTTTGACATGATATCGAGATAATCCTTTATCTCTTTGTATCCCGGTACTTCAACAAGAGAAGTATCAAGTGTGCTGAAAACCTCATTAAGCTCATCAAATCCGCCCATCATAAAGTCGGACTGTACAAGATACAATGAAACGGGAGATTTTGGATTAGCCTTGATTATCTCTTTGGCATCTTCCTTCTTTTTGGCCATCATGTCATCATACTCGGCATAAACCTCTTCGATGGCTTTCTGGTCTTTTGTCATCTGGGCCTGCTGATACTTCTGCATCAGTTTCTTGTT
>JALVJU010000444.1 GCA_027034005.1 Marinilabiliaceae bacterium | reverse complement strand
ACGTACCCAGTGCACTTCATCATTGTTGATGAAAAGCACATCGCGGAACAAACCTCGGTGTTTTTTCCCCATCCCCACATACACCTGGTTGAAATCAACGTTGATGCCCGTTACGAACAATGGCTCCGGGAATCCGCCAATGTTTAGGCCTTTTCTTTGGCCGATAGTGTAAAAATGTGCACCGTTGTGCTCGCCTATTTTTTTACCGAACTTGGGATGAAAGGGGTATGGCTGTGCCAGTTCCTCAAGGATTTCATCGGACGGATCTTCTGTTTTTGCTTTTTGCCAGTCACGGTCAAAAAGCTCGCTGTCGTCAGGGATGAGAAATACCTTCCCTTTTTTGGGCTCCAGTTGTTGTTGCAGGAAAACAGGCAGGTCAACCTTGCCAACAAAGCAAATGCCCTGGGAATCTTTCTTATGGGCGGTTATCAGGTTAAGCTCACCTGCAATGCGGCGTACTTCAGGTTTTTCTATGTCACCAATGGGAAACATGGCCTTTTCAATCTGATGTTGCGACAACTGGCAAAGAAAGTAGCTCTGGTCCTTATTTTTGTCACTACCTGCCAATAGCCGGTAAATCGGTTGGCCGTCTTTTTCAATGGTATCTTTACGGCAGTAATGGCCTGTTGCCACAAAATCGGCACCAAGCTCAAGCGCCTTGTCCATGAACACATCGAATTTTATCTCGCGGTTACAAAGCACATCCGGGTTTGGCGTGCGCCCTCTCTCGTATTCCGAGAACATGTAGTCAACCACACGTTTACGGTACTGATCGCTAAGATCGACAACATGAAAAGGGATATCCAGTTTCTGTGCCACTGCCTGCGCGTCAAACTTATCGTCAAGCCAGGGGCAGTCCACTTTAAGCACTCCTGTTGTGTCGTGCCA
This sequence comes from Marinilabiliaceae bacterium, assembly GCA_027034005.1. Classification (GTDB taxonomy): domain Bacteria; phylum Bacteroidota; class Bacteroidia; order Bacteroidales; family Marinilabiliaceae; genus JAADEM01. The sequence goes on along the minus strand of JALVJU010000444.1, from coordinate 2,470 downwards.
GTTCTTCATGAACAGGCCTACAACATCGTACCCCTGCTCCTTGAGAACATAGGCAGCAACACTGGAATCAACACCACCCGATAACCCGACAACAACACGTTTCTTCATTGATAATTGTTTAGGGCACAAAAGTAAGCTTTTTTGTGATGTTTTGGAAAATCACAAAAACTATTAATTGTGCCATAAATTTCACATATTTGTAAATGAAAATCCATTAAACCTTAAATCATGAAAAATAATCTGTTATTGCTTCTATCACTGTTCCTTGTTGCAGGATGTAAAAACTACAATCCTGAAATTACAAATCAGGAATTAAAAGAACACATATCATATCTGGCTTCCGATGAGCTGAAGGGCCGAAAGCCGGGAACCGAAGGAGACTCCCTTGCTGCATCGTATATCCGGGAACACTTTAATGATGCCGGGTTGAAGCTGCTTGCCGATAACGGTTATCAGTATTTCGATGTTATAACCAAGGTTGAGACAGGAAAGAACAATTCTTTTGAGGTGAACGGAGAAAAGGCAGTGCCTGGGACGGATTACACGCCACTTGGCTTTTCCGGAAATAAAACATTGAATGCCGGGGTTGTATTTGCCGGCTTCGGATTTGACATAAATGATGACTCGCTGAAATGGAACGATTACAAAGGTGTTGATGTCAAGGGCAAATGGGTTATGGTATTTCGTGCCGATCCTGACCTCGACAATTCTCAAAGCCCTTTCATAGCCTACAGCAATGATCGTTACAAGGCAATGACAGCTGTTGATCACGGTGCTGCAGGGTTACTTTTGGTGAACACTGTGGATTTTGACAAAAGTGATAAGCTTGAAAAGGTAAAGTTTGACCAGAGTATATCATCAGTTGATGTTCCTGTTGTCCAGATTTCCCGTAAACTGGCCGATAAGATACTTGCTTCATCGGGGAAGACAGTTGAAGGTCTGGAGAAAAAACTTTTCAAAACAAGGCAAACCTTTTCTTTCGTTACAGGGCAAAATGTCAATGCCACTGCCGAGGTGCTTTATAATAAAGTAAAAACGCATAATGTGGTAGGAATGGTAAAAGGAACAAAAGACCTGGATGAATATATCGTGATAGGCGGGCATTATGATCACCTTGGCATGGGAGGTCCGGGTTCCGGTTCACGCAAGCCTGATACCGTAGCCGTGCATAATGGGGCTGACGACAATGCTTCGGGTGCTTCAGGAGTGATAGAACTGGCAGAGAAGATTGCCGAAAATCCACTGGAAAGCAGTGTGATATTCATTGCATTCAGTTCGGAGGAACTGGGGCTGATAGGCTCGAAATATTTTGTGAACAATCCGCTTGTGGACCTTAAAAAAGTGAAGGCAATGATCAATATGGATATGATAGGGCGCCTCGATTCCCTTAAGAGATTGTCAATTGGCGGCACGGGAACGGCAACGGAGGCAGATTCCATTCTTGATCTTACCCTGAAAAATTATGATTTTAAAGTTGTGCGCAACGAGCAGGGTAGCGGCCCGTCGGATCATACATCATTCTATTTTGCAGATATTCCGGTGCTGTTCCTGACAACCGGTGTGCATGATCAGTATCACACACCTGAGGACGATGCCTGGCAGATCAACTATCCCGGTGAAGAAGAGGTTGTAAAGCTGGTTTATGATATTGCTTCAGTATATGCAAAAAGCGGCCAGGCTATCACATTCAATAAAACGGTTTCAAAACAGCCAACTGTGTCACGTCGCCGGCTGAAAGTTACTCTTGGCATCATACCGGGTTTTACTTCCAATGTGAAGGGGCTTGCTGTTGATGGTGTTCGTCCCGGAGGACCTGCAGATACAGGAGGTATGAAAAAAGGGGATGTGATAGTTGCTATCGAAGGCCAGCCGGTAACAAATATTTATGATTACATGTACCGACTTGCAAAATTCAACAAAGGTGACCGAATTGTTGTTGAGGTAAAAAGAGATGGTAAGATAGAGAAATTGCTGGTAGAGTTGTAGTGACAAAAAAAGTAAAATATGTATCTGTGTTGAGTTGTTATCAGAAAAAATATGCATTTTTGGCCTTTGAGAAAAATCAGAATTTAAGTTATGAAAAAAGCGTTGATCTGGATACTTGGAGTTGTTTTTACTATAAGTGTAGCGGTTTATCAAAAAGTCACAGGCCCTACTTATCCGTACAAAGAGAAAGTGGTATTGAACGATAAGGAGTTTACCCTTAAGTTTTCACGCAGTGGGGAGACCACGCCTGAGGATGTTTCACAGCCGTACAAAATGGTTTTGGATATTCAGGAACCGGGTATAGTTGCCATGTTGAAGTATCGCCGTTATCCTACAAAAGATGAGTTCAAGACGGCCCCGTTCATATTCAGGAACGGGCACTATGAGGCAGAGTTGCCACAACAGCCGGCTGCCGGAAAGCTGGAGTACAAAGCGGTAGTGTCTGACGGAAAGAATGTGTATGAGATACCGCATCAGATAATCA
>JALVJU010000443.1 GCA_027034005.1 Marinilabiliaceae bacterium | reverse complement strand
CCAACATCCTTCCAACCAAGATCATCGGCATAGATAAAAACAATGTTGGGCTTTTTTGCACGAGAAGTGTTTACTGATGTTGTGCAACCGGCATGAGAAAGAACTAATACAGAAATAAATAAAAGAATATGGGATTTCATTTTATCAGGGTTTAATAATTAGACTATAAGATCAGACACAAAATACCAATACGTATATTATTGCCAAGTTAAAATTTTATTTGCAAGAAAGAAACATCCGGATCTTGAAGAAGCTCATATTACAATCAGCCCGGAAAACCAAACGACTTTCCGGGCTGATATTTTAAAATTCAAACCACGAATGGTAATCTTCTTTTATTTTCGGCGGAAATTTCTTGTGAAAAAATTCATTTTTGTGCGGATCATAGTCGTAGTCCTTACCCCACTCTTCTCCGTTCTCTGCTATCTGCTTAACCGCATCAATGATATAGTCCACTTCGGCATCCGACATGGACGGGTGTATAGACATTCGTACCCAGCCGGGTTTTTCCGAGAGGATACCGGAATCGATCTTACTTGTTATTTTATTTGAAGTATAAAAATCAACATGTAACAGGTAATGCCCGTAGGTGCCGGCACAAGAGCAACCACCGCGAACCTGAATACCGAACCTGTCGTTCAGTAATCTCACCACAAGGTTGAAATGCAGATTGTCGAGATAGAAAGACACAGCGCCTATTCGGTCTTCAACATCACCCGCAAGAATATTCATCCCGGGTATTTTCCTGAACTCTGTAAATATCTTAGACAACATCTCTTTTTCCCGCTTACGCATATTCTCACATCCCATCTCCTCTTTAAGAAGGATTGCCATCGCAGCCCTTATCGACTGTAAGAACCCGGGAGTTCCGCCGTCTTCACGTGCTTCGATGTCGTCAACATATTTGTATTTGTTCCATCTGTTTGTCCAGTCAACAGTGCCGCCGCCTGAGTTATCGGGTGCCGTATTGTGATAAAGCGCCTTGTTGAATATCATCACTCCGGCACTGCCCGGGCCTCCAAGAAATTTATGAGGAGAGAAAAATATGGCATCAAGGCTTTCCATCGGGTCTTCAGGATGCATATCTATCGGTTCGTAAGGAGCATTTGCCGCAAAATCGACAAAGCAAAAACCTCCATTCTCGTGCATTATCCTTGCCAATTCCCTGTATGGCGTATGAATACCGGTAACATTTGAGCATGCAGAAAATGAACCGATCTTAAATGGACGGTCCTCGTATTTTTTTATCTCTTCGCGCAACTTTTCGGGATCAACAAGCAACTTGTCGTTTGGTTCCAGCACTACAACATCAGCCTCTGTTTCCAGCCACGATGTGTGATTTGAATGATGTTCCATGTGAGTGATAAAAACTACGGGACGCTCCTCCGGTGGCTGAAAAAAGTGTTTTTTTGCCTGTTCGGGAATACGCATTCCAAGTATCCGCTGCAGTTTATTGATCACATAAGTCATGCCCGAGCCGACAGTTATGATAATGTCATCCTCGCTCGCATTAACATGCTCTTTGATTATCTTATGCGAAAGCTTGTAAACATTAGTCATTATCATCCCTGTGTCGCTCGACTCAGAATGGGTATTTGCCACATACGGACCGATCTTGTTTAAAATGGTTTCCTCGATAGGTCTATACAACCTGCCGCTGGCAATCCAGTCGGCATAGATCAAAGGTTTCTCCCCAAAGGGCGTATTTATCTTTGCATCCCAGCCAACAGTGTTTTTTCTGAACTTTTCGAAATGTGCTTCCAGGGTATTGCTCATAGTGCTTGGTTTTATTTCAATACAGGTTTTACAAACTTCTTTCTAATAGTACTTATCCCTAACATTAAACCACTACTTATCCGGGAAAAATCCTCAGGGGATAAAAATATAAATTATTAGTATTCAAAAAAATGTGATTTTTTTCACCATTTATTTTCTGTAAGCATTTCGCCTCAAATGAATAACAGATTAAAACAATTCCACCCATCCTGAATCCAATCAGTAAGTCGCCGGATATTTTTAACACCATACTTTCATTCGCGATGAAAGAAATAAAACTACCGGCCCGCTTTACATAAACTCAAGTTCACTTCTGATCTCTGAAACTACCCAGTCGAGGTTTTTATTCTGTTTCTTTTCGAATGCACTTATCAGTTCCTCACACTTTTTCACAGCCTCGCTATCAGTTCTCAGCATTTGCCTGTAAAGATGGGAGATGCCTCGATAAAGGCAAAAGATATCTTCCTCACCTTTTTCCGACAGAGATTTGGAAACGGCAAGGGCTTTCAGCCCTTCAGGCACAGCTCCAAACCTGTACATCCATCCCAAAGTGTAGTAACCCAATGCTCTCAGATATCCGTTATCATCAGTCAGCCATTCTTCAACAAGCTCCGCTGAAAAAGGAAGCTTGCTAAAAAGATTGAGCGCAGTCTGCTCCACAAGTTCGCAGTTATCTATCATCCCGGCCCATTCCAGTGCCATCTCTTTTGTCATCTCCTGTTTAGGGGCGATCAAAGTGGCAAGTATCATGGTTTCACGAACCTGCCGATGCCAAAGCCGGTCGGCCAGTTCAATATCCTCAGGCAAAGTCCTTGCCTTCTCCCTCAGGTGTACCAGATTGATACCGAAGTTCAGTTTGTACTTAATGCCCCTCTTTATCATCTGGTCGGCAGTTTCACCATCCATCTGTTTACGGAACGAACGGATCAGTTTCTTTATTTGCGTGTCTAATTCCTCATTAGGAAGAAAAACTTTCATATTCCTGTGTTTTTTACTCTAAAGCACAAAACGGCAACAACTCCACATCCTTATGCTTTAATGGTCAGTTTATTTTCAACATCTTAAACTCATTCAACTGCAAATAAACTAATTTTTCAACTCCCCGGCTCATTTTTGTTGAAGTTCATTTAACAATCTGGCAATATCGGCCCTGATCTCACGCAACTTCTTCAAGCGTGCATCGGCAAGTTTACGGGCATAATCCCCGCCTCTCAGTTCAGGTTTGTTGTTCTTTATAAAATCACCTATCCCCGATGCCCTTTCTTCAAGTATCGTTCTTGCCTCCTTAACAAATTCATCATTCCCTCCTGTCTTTTTAATTGAATCAGTTGCCGTTTTAAGAGCATTCAAGAGGGCAAAATCCTCCACTCCGTCACGCACGGCCTCCCATCGCTTGCTTGTCACCACACCTTTACCTTCGTAGATCATGGCATAGTCGTTTCCCTGTACAGGCTGGAACCAGAATTCCGGCCCCTGATAGTAGGTCCAGAATCCTATACCCGTGTGTCCATATTTCCACACCATCCACGCCTGTCCGCGATAGTATGCGAGCGGTGATAGATGCTTGGCATCATCCGACGGGTCATA
>JALVJU010000442.1 GCA_027034005.1 Marinilabiliaceae bacterium | reverse complement strand
GTTGCGAAAGGAACGCCGTGAGCAGCAGATGGCGGCATACCGCAACCAGCAGAAAATGATAGACGACACGGAGAAGTTCATTGAGCGTTTTCGTTATAAGGCCACAAAGGCCGTTCAGGTCCAGAGCAGGATCAAGCAGCTTGAGAAGATCGAGCGTATCGAGGTTGATGAGTTCGACAACGCCAGACTTAACATCAAGTTCCCGCCTGCCCCGCGTTCGGGCAAAGTGGTGGTGGAAGGCAAGAATATCTCGAAAAGCTACGGTGACCTTAACGTACTTAAAAATATTGATCTCATCCTTGAAAGGGGAGAGAAGGTTGCTTTTGTGGGACGTAACGGGGAGGGCAAGACAACACTTGCCCGTGTCATCCTGGGAGAGCTGGAGTACAGCGGTGTGGTGAACATAGGCCACAATGTGAAAATAGGCTATTTTGCGCAAAACCAGGCCGAACTGCTTGATGATAACCTTACCGTGCTGGAAACTATCGATAATGTGGCGGTAGGGGATATACGTACTAAAATACGCGACCTGCTGGGGGCCTTCATGTTCAGCGGTGAGGATGTGAACAAGAAGGTTTCGGTATTGTCAGGGGGCGAAAGAACACGACTTGCAATGGTGAAGCTGCTCCTTGAACCTGTCAATTTCCTTGTGCTCGATGAGCCGACCAACCATCTTGATATGCGCTCAAAAGAGATACTGAAACAGGCGATACTCGATTTTGAAGGCACGGTGCTTGTCATTTCTCACGACAGGGAGTTTTTGGATGGCCTTGTGAATAAACTGTACGAGTTCAGGGACAGGAAGATCAAGGAGCATTTAATGGGTGTGTATGAGTTCCTTCAAAAGAAAAAGATGGAGTCACTGAACGAGCTCACCGTGAACTCAGGGAGAAAAGAAAAAAAAGATGGAGGAAGCATAAAGAAAAAAGGTGCCATATCTTTTGAGGAGCGAAAGGCCGTGAACAGAAATTACAAAAAGATCCGGCTTGAACTTGAGAAAAATGAAGAAGAGATAGCAGAACTGGAACAAAAACTCAAAGAACTGACAGAGAAGTTGAACTCTGAAGAAAGTGCTTCAGACTCAAGCCTTTTTACAACATATTCTAAAGTTGAGAAACGACTTGATGAGCTGATGTACGAATGGGAGATAATCAATGAAAAGCTTGAAGAGGCCGAAAAGATGAAGGCTGAACTGGATAACTAAAATGAAAGTGGGGGCGCGACTCCAAAGTCGCACTCCCACTAACCATTCTTCTACAAAAATTAAACACATGAACCACAACCGGAACAGGAACAAGCAGACAGAAGAGAAGCCCGTATTTGGGATTAGGGCAGTGGAAGAGGCGATAGATGCAGGCAAGGAGATCGATAAGTTATTTATAAAGAAAGGACTTCAGGGCGATCTTTTCCGGGGCTTTTTTAAGAAAGTGAAAGAGCTTGGCATTCCTTTTCAGTTTGTGCCGGTCGAAAAGCTGAACCGTATCACCAGAAAGAACCATCAGGGGGTGATAGCTTTCATCTCTTCCATCACTTATCACAACATAGAACAGATAATACCCACACTTTATGAAGAGGGGAAAGAGCCTTTCATATTGGTCCTCGACGGCGTGACCGATGTGCGTAATTTTGGCGCGATAGCCCGTACTGCCGAATGTGCCGGGGTAAATGCCATTGTAGTGCCTGCAAGGGGCGGTGCGCCTGTTAATGCCGATGCCATAAAAACATCGGCCGGAGCGTTGCACCTGATACCTGTTTGCAGGGTGGATGATCTTACCGGTACGGTGAGGTACCTGAAAGATAGTGGGATAAAGATCGTTGCAGCCACGGAGAAAGGGGCCGACGACTATCACAAGGCCGATTACTCGGGCCCCAAATGCCTTGTCATGGGGGCAGAGGACAAGGGTATCTCTTATGAAATACTTGAAATGGCTGATATTCGGAGCAAAATACCGCTTAAAGGGAAGATTAGTTCCCTTAATGTGTCTGTTGCAGCAGGTATTATGTTATACGAAATGTTAAAACTTCATAAAAAATAAAATAAAAACTGATACTGTTTTTATTCCCTTTTTTACCATGCCGTAAAGGATTCACGATTTTTCGTTAGTCCAAAGAAAAGTGATGTTGGTCACCGAAAATTTGTTTTTTCTCATAATATTTATAATTTTCGATAGTAAATATGATGTGAAGAATCTTCTTTTTGCTAACCTAAAACATCATTTATGAACCATAAGGAAAGAGTTCTTATGGCACTAAACAAGGAGCAACCTGATCGAGTGCCATTCTTTTACTGGGATGTTCCGGAATTCGGAGAAAAAATGATGAAACATCTCGGTTTTAAGACAAGAGACCAGCTCCTCGACTTTCTCGACGTTGATTTCAGGTGGATAGAACCTAAATACATCGGCCCCAAACTGGTAAACAAAAGTAAAAATGTGAAAAGAGATATATGGGGCGTAGGATATTCCAAAGTCAAGAACGGAGATTTTGAATATTGGACACCCGATTCTTTCCCCCTCCAGGGCATTACCGACCCTGAAGCCATAGAAGACTACCCCTGGCCAACCCCCGACCTGTTCGACTTCTCCGTACTTCCCAAGCTGATTGAAAAATATAAAGATTATGCCATAATGAGCGCTCCCGGATATTCGTCCCCGGGTTTGTTCAGGGTAATGCAGCGCCTGATAGGCAAGGATTCGTTCCTCGATGTCATGATGTTCCATCCGAAATTTTTTCAGGGTGTTGCCGATAAGGTGACCGGATTTTACGTTGAATTTATAAGGCGTTTCTTTGAAGCAGCGGGAGACAAGGTTGATTTCATCAGGATAGCAGATGATTTTGGTTCCGACAGCGGATTGAAAATAAGCAAGGAGATATGGGAACACTACTGCCATCCGGCCATTGAAGAGTTCATAAAAGTGCCGCGTGAGCTTGGTGTTCATTTTTATATGCACTCGTGCGGTGCTGTCAGGAAACTCTTGCCGGAGATGATAAGTCTTGGAGCCGATGTGCTCGATCCGATACAGACACGTGCCGACGGTATGGAACCGGGTGGGCTTAAACGCGATTTTGGAAATTACATAACTTTCTCGGGGGCACTTGACGAAGAGATGCTCTTGCGCCAGGGGACACCTGATGATGTGCGTAAAGGTGTCAGGCAACTGCTTGACGAGATGGCGCCCGGAGGCGGGTTCTTCCTGGGGCCCTCGCACAAACTGAAAGTGGAAACACCCGTCGAGAATGTAATGGCAATGTATGAAGCCGCCAAAGAGTGGCATTATGCCGAAGCCTGACAATCGGAACGTATGCAGAAAAAGGCTATTTTGATTACGGGCGCTGCCGGCGGGCTTGGACAGGCCTTAGTGCACATG
>JALVJU010000441.1 GCA_027034005.1 Marinilabiliaceae bacterium | reverse complement strand
TTGTCGAACAAAACATCCTCGATAATGCCACCATCGGCAGTCTCAATGGCAAGGCCGCGCGAATGCTCAAAAACACAATTTGAGACCGTGATGTTTTTAAACCCTCCATTCGACTCGGTACCAAGCTTGAGCCGCCCTGTTATGCAATGGTTTACTCCCGGGGCTTCATCGATAAAATCGGTTTTACACGTTCCGTCCATCAAGGTACCGTGATCGTATCCGTAAACCTGGCAGTTTGTTATGGTCACGTTCTTTGTGTCACGGGCATATCCCAGAGCAAAAGAAGACTTAAGGCAGAGGCCGTCATCAGTGGGCGAGTTTATCACGCAGTTCGAAATCATCACATTTTGGCAACAGTCGATATCGAAGCCATCACGGTCTGCATCCACACGCACATTGTCGATTATAAGGTTATCCACCCCTGTGGCAAGTATCCCGAAATGCCCTCCGTGCAGTATCGATATGTCCCGGATAGTCACATTGTAGCAGTTTTTTAAGGCAATGGCCTTGTTCCCGGAATACTTTATTTTTGGTTTATCGTGAGTGTAAAGCCCTTTGCCCCATATCATGCCATCGCCTTTTATCGCGACATTGTGCAAGCTATCGCCGTATATCAAACTGTTACGCCAGTAACTGTGGCCAAAATCCTGATACTCTTTGTACCATGCTCCCATATCTTCCGGAAGTTCATACCCCTCAGTTTCCGTTTCTTTGTCACCTATCAACCTTGCACCGTTGTCAAGGTACAGGGTGATGTTGCTTTTCAGGTGAATGGTGTAGGAAAGGAAATCCCCTGCAGGAAAATAAACCGTACCGCCCCCTTTTTCAGCTGCGGCTTCCACGGCCTTGTTTATGGCTTTGGTGTTGTTTGTCATCCCGTCGCCTTTGGCCCCGAAATCAACAACATTGAAAAATGCCGTCTGAGCCGTCAGGTTAAATGACAACAGGATCGAAAATATGAATAAAATATTTTTCATTGTTCTTTATTTTATAAGATTCTCAGTGCCACAAAATCTTCTCCGGCACCTCCTGTTTTTTAATGCCGGGGCCTTTCCACAACAGTTTAAATCCGACATCCTCACCTATCTGATAATCCTTCACAAGAATACTGTGATACCCCTTTTGCAAAGCTACCGTACCACTGCGCTCCCCAAGCCAGTCGGTACTTTCATTAGATGCTATAAGCTCACCGTCTATCTTCAGTGAAGCCGCATACTCAGTATCGATGTAGAAAGTGTAAGTCCCTGTTTGGGGGATGTAAACATATCCCTTAAAGATAAGTCCGTGGTTCAATGCCATATCGAAACCGGTGTCAGAACTTATGGTTGAAGCGACACCACTTTTAAGCACCGGATACTGATCTATCTGATCTGTCTTTTTACAAACCCACACTTCACGGTATTCGTAGTTTATTCCAGGTTTGGGGTCGTCAACTTTCACTGCGGGCCACGGGTCAAGTTTGCGGAACTTTATCTTTGCCGTATAACTTGGTATCATTCCATTTCTGAATGCCTTAACCTTTAAAATACAGGACTTGGCGATCCTCACATTTCCAGTAAAAATCTTTGAATTCTCATCCGGCTCGGAACCGTCAGTTGTGTAATGCATTTCAGCCCCCTCTGTTTCGGTAAAACCGGAAACAAGAACACTATTATTGAAAGTAACAACTCCGTCCCGGCCTATCTCTTTGCCTTTGACCTCCAGTTGAGGCATCATCACATCGTTGAACTTATTGACATAAGGCCTCTCCTCCGGTTTTTGTGCCCACTGTTTGTTCGGCTTGTTCCCCATCTCAAAAACCATTGTGCCGCCGGCCATGATATCACTGTATTTGATGTACGATTTTGTGTATGGCTTTCCGTTCAGTGTTACCGACTGGATGTAAACATCATCTTTCCCGTTGTTCACCGAAACTATCTTAAATGTTTTCCCGTTCTCAAGCTCAATGTCCGCCTCATAAAATCTTGGCGAGCCGATAACGAAATAGTCCATTCCCGGAGTTACCGAGTAAAACCCGAGTGAGCTTAACACATACCACGCCGACATCTGTCCTGCATCATCGTTTCCTGCAAGACCCTCCGGTGAAACGGCATACTGCGTATCCATGATCCGTCTAACCATCTTCTGTGTTTTCCAGGGCACTCCGGCATAGTTGTACAGATAACCAACATGGTGGCTTGGCTCGTTACCGTGGTAGTACTGCCCGATCAACAGCGATGAGATCCTGCCCTGATATGTCTTTCTGTTCTTAACCGTAAAAAACTTATCAAGCCATTCCTCAAATTTCTTATCACCTCCCATCAGCTTCACCAGCCCCGGGATATCCTGAGGCACAAAAGTGGTGTATTGCCATGCATTGCCCTGCGTGTATTTCCGCGTGTAAGCCGCCGGGTCAAAATTCTTCATCCATTGATGCTGCCTGTCTTTCGGACGCATAAAACCTGATTTTTTGTCAAATAGGTTTTTAAAGAAATTAGCCCTGTGGCTGTACAGTTTAAATGCCTCTTCATCGTTGCCTTTTGCCACCTGTGCAAGCGACCAGTCATCAAAAGCAAATTCCAGGCTGCGTGACACTGCCTGGTCGGTCAGATCTTCAGGGATGAAACCAAATGTCTTGTACTCGTTCCGTTCTTCAAAAGGCATATCGGCAAGTCCTTTCATTCCGGCTATCGCTTTTTTCACATCAAAACCGCCAATGCCTTTCACATACGCATCGGAGATGACAGGCAGGGAGTGATATCCTATCATCACAAGCAGGTCGTTCCCAGAAAGTTCAAAGATCGGCATACTGCCTGAGTGCTCATTCCTTTCTATCAATGTATTGACAAAGTCGCGTGTGTGTTTCTTGTCGATGATGGTCATCAAAGGATGAAGCGCACGGAAAGTGTCCCAAAGCGAGAAGTTAGTGTAATCGGTAAAACCTTCTGCCGTGTAAATTTTGTTGTTGGTGCTGCGGTACCTTCCATCGATATCCATGTCAAGCGACGGCATGATGCAAGAGTGATAAAAAGCTGTGTAAAATATAGTGTCGAGATTGGCGTTACGGGTCTTGATCTTTATCCTGCCAAGTTCTTTGTTCCAGGCATCACGGTTTTCCTCAGAGATATCTTCAAAGTCCCATCCCTTCATCTCTGTAAGGTTCTTTTCAGCTCCGTCGATACCAACTTTAGAGATGGCCACTTTTACCATCACCTCCTCATCATCAAAAAAGAACCATGCCTTCACATCTTTACCTGTTGCCTCCTTAAGGTTTTGATGCTTTTTGCCATGGGCATAAATGCCATAACTGCTAAATGGTTCCGAAAATTCGGCAACAAAATAAAGCGTTTGATACTCCCGCAGTCCGCCAAGTGACTTACGCATTCCTGCAATTTTGTTTTTCCCGA
>JALVJU010000440.1 GCA_027034005.1 Marinilabiliaceae bacterium | reverse complement strand
AAAAGCCGCTTGAAGGAAACCCGTGGGTGTGGCGTGCAAGGTTCCCCTTCTGGCATTACGAGATGGATAGTATTCTGCTTTCGGAGGGATTCAGCATAGTTTACATCAATACCGACAATATGTATGGCAGTCCTATTGCCGTGCAGGTATGGGACAGTTTTTACAAATACCTTACACAGATATACGGTTTCAGCGACAAGGTGGCTATGGAAGGTGTCAGCCGCGGCGGTCTGTTTGTTTATAATTTTGCAAAAAAATATCCGGAGAGGATAAGTTGCATCTATGCCGAAGCTCCTGTTTGTGATTTTAAAAGCTGGCCAGGTGGGTTTGGCAATGGGATAGGCAGCAAGAATGACTGGAAGTTGCTGAAAGAAGAGTATGGTTTCAAATCGGATGAAGAGGCACAAAAATACAAGGACTTGCCGATCGATAACCTTGAAGGACTTGCCAAAGCCAAAGTGCCTGTGTTGCACATGATAGGGTTAAAGGACAAGGTGGTACCGCCTTCTGAAAACACATTAGTTCTGGTCGGTCGTTATGTCAAGCTTGGCGGCCCGGCAACCATTGTTCCTTGCACCAAAGGAAAGCAGCAGTTACATGGTCATCATTTTATGATTGAGACACCTCGCCTGGGTGCCGATTTCATTATGTACAATACTACGGGCCGTGTTACTGACCATGAGGCAGGGAAGATAAAATGCGCCGATTACCATGAGATGCGCAACGGCCTGAAAAACTCATTTATAAAATTCGAGAAAGAGAAGAAGGGGCGTGTTGCTTTTCTTGGCGGTTCTATAACTTACAACCCCGGCTGGCGTGACAGTATCTGCGGGTATCTTGAAAAACGGTTCCCTGAAACCGATTTTGATTTTATTGCTGCCGGAATTCCATCTTTTGGTTCTACTGAAAATGCCTTCAGGTTTAAACGCGACGTGTTGAAAAACGGCCCTGTTGATTTGCTTTTTGTTGAGGCTGCTGTAAATGATGGTGGGAAAGGCCGTCCTGAAACTGAGATGCTACGTTCTATGGAAGGGATAGTGCGGCATGCAAGGAACAGCAATTCAGCTACAGATATTGTTTTCATGTATTTTGTTGATCCGGCAAAGATAAAAACATACAACTCAGGTAAAGTGCCTGATGTCATCAGGATCCACGACGAGGTGGCAAAACACTACAACATACCTATGCTCAACCTGGCCAAAGAGGTCACAGACCGCATAAATGCCGGTGAGTTTACCTGGAAAGATGATTTTAAGAATCTTCACCCGTCGCCTTTCGGCCAACATATCTATGCGCGTTCCATGCTTTCGTTCCTGAACGATGCATACAGCGGTTTTGTAGCCGAAGATGATAAAATTGAGAGCTATCCGTTGCCTGAGCCACTCGATAAGTTCAATTACGATAATGGCGCTCTGTTCGATGCATCGCAAATAGAGCCGGCAAAAGGCTGGAAATATGTCAAGGTGTGGAAGCCGGAGATTGAAGCATGGACAAGGGCCAATTTCATTAAGGTGCCAATGCTTGTTGGCGAGTATCCTACAAAATCGCTTAAATTCCAGTTTGAGGGCAATGCCGTTGGAATTGCCGTTGCAGCAGGTCCTGATGCCGGGATTGTTGAATATCGGGTAGACGCTGGAAAGTGGAAAACAAAAGATCTGTTCACAAGATACAGTAAGATGTACCATATGCCATGGTATTACGTTCTTGAAGATGCACTTCCTTCAGGTAAACACAAACTAGAACTCCGCCTGACAGATCAAAAGAATAAACAGAGCGTAGGGAACAAGTGTGTGCTGAGGTACATTTTTGTGAATGAGGATTGATATGGATAAATCTATTGGGAGTGCGACTTAAGAATCGCGCCCCCAATCATGTCAGCAAAATCCCTCGGTGCTTCCGTGCCTTTGTGTTAGTATTCGTGCACCCGCCTGACCGCATCAGTCGGGCAGGTTCGTGGCTAAACTCATCTCAGTTCCTCTGTGTTCATCAGCTGTTAAAAACATTTCATAAAATTCACTGTCAAAAAACCTTAGTAAGAACCATAAAACTATTAAATTTGCACCCGAAATCCGAAAGAGAAGAGTTTCTTCCGGATCGATTAAGAAAATCAATTATTTACAGCTTTATTTGAATTGCTCTAATACTTGATATTCTAAATCGGGACGAACTTTTAATAACATAAAAACTTATTCCATGGTCCTGTTTTTTGAAGGGAAATCAAATCATATCCTTGCTTTAAGTACAGAAAATGAATTGTCTGCTGATGACATCTCGAAACTGAAATGGCTCTTTAGCGGTGCTGAAAAAATTGAAGAAAAAACCTTGTCAGGGTATTTCGTAGGCCCGCGAAAAGAGATGATAACCCCCTGGAGTACCAATGCCGTTGAGATTACCCAGAACATGGGGCTAAAGGGTATAATCCGTATTGAGGAGTTTTTCAGGGTTGAAAGCAAGGATGCCGGGTACGATCCCATGCTTCAGGTTCTTTACACAGGACTGGACCAGGATATCTTCACTATCGATAAAGAACCTGACCCTGTTATCTACATCGAAGACATTACGGCATACAACGAGCAGGAAGGACTGGCGCTGAGCGGGGAGGAGATAGATTACCTGAACAGTGTAAGTGAACGCATAGGGCGAAAACTTACAGATAGTGAGGTTTACGGCTTTGCCCAGGTTAACTCTGAGCACTGCCGCCATAAGATATTTAACGGGACTTTCATCATCGACGGGAAAGAGATGGAGAGCTCCCTTTTTCAACTTATCAAACGCACATCTCGCGAAAATCCCAACTACCTTGTTTCGGCATACAAGGACAATGTGGCCTTTTTTGAAGGACCCACTGCCTATCAGTTTGCACCTGAATCGCAGGACAAGCCGGACTTCTTCAAGCTGAAACCGATAAATGCTGTTTGGTCGCTCAAGGCCGAAACGCATAACTTCCCAACGACAGTTGAGCCGTTCAACGGTGCAGCAACCGGTTCGGGAGGTGAGATACGCGACCGTATGGCAGGAGGAAAGGGGTCGCTTCCACTGGCGGGAACGGCTGTTTACATGACTTCATACTCACGCCTCGAAGAGGGGCGCGATTGGGAGAATGGTATGGAAGAGCGCGACTGGCTATACCAGACACCCGAGCAGATACTTATCAAGGCATCGAACGGGGCAAGTGATTTTGGCAACAAGTTCGGGCAGCCGCTGATATGTGGTTCCGTGCTTACTTTCGAGCACCAAGAAAACTACCGCAAATTTGCTTTCGACAAGGTGATAATGCTTGCAGGTGGTGTCGGTTTTGCCAAAATGAGTGACAGCTTAAAGGACGAGCCGGACAAAGGCGATAAGGTTGTCGTGATAGGCGGTGACAACTACCGCATCGGTATGGGCGGAGGAGC
>JALVJU010000439.1 GCA_027034005.1 Marinilabiliaceae bacterium | reverse complement strand
GGTCTGCATTCCTTCCGAGAAGAAATATTTCAGAGGAAAGATGCCAAAATGAGTCTGTATGTATTTACTGTTCGACACCCGCGAAATAGTTGAAATATCCAGTCCCGTCATCTCAGCAATATCCTTAAGTATCATTGGGCGCAGTTTAGTCTCATCACCATCCTTGAAATACTCTTTCTGATACTCAAGAATGGCCTCCATGACTGTCATCAATGTGTTCTGCCGCTGACGGATAGCATCAATAAACCACTTAGCCGAATCAAGCTTTTGCTTGACGAACATCACTGCTTCCTTGTCATCTTTGCTTTGGTTCTTTTTGTTGGTGCTGTACTCTTCGAGCATCTCCGAATATGTATTGCTGATACGCAGTTCGGGAACGTTCCTGTTGTTCAGCTCAAGCTTGAATTTGTCATCTTCGTATTCAAGGATGAAATCGGGGATGATATGCTGAACTGTTTTGCTCATCGGATTACTGTACGAACTTCCGGGTTTAGGATTGAGCTTCAATATCTCATTCTGAACCTCTTTAAGTTCTTCATCAGTAATATCCAGCTTCTTCAGTATCTTATCGTAATGTTTTTTGGTAAATTCATCAAAAAGATCCTTTATTATCTTGTATGCCAGTTCAACTACAGGATCAGAAAGGTCTTTACGTTTTATCTGCAAAAGAAGGCATTCCTGCAGGTCACGGGCACCCACTCCCGGCGGATCAAAATCCTGGATTATCTCCAGCACATCAAGTACCTCTTTTTCATCAACCTCCATATTTTGGGAAAAAGCCAGATCGTCGATTATTTCGTCAACCTCACGGCGAAGGTATCCATCCTCGTCAATATTGCCGATTATATATTCTGCTATCTTAAGCTGCCTGTCATCAAGTATACGCAGACCGAGCTGGCTGATAAGATGCTCGTGAAAAGTACTGCCTGTGGAAAAAGGTATATCCTCATACTTGTCATCCCTTGAATAGTTGCGCGACTGATACTTGTATGAAGGCATCTCATGATCCCTGATATACTCTTCAATAGCAACCTCAGTTTTGGGTTCAGATTCGGAATCCTCTTTACCTGTATTCTCGAATTCAAGTACAGGATTCTCCTCTATCTCTTTTTTTATGCGCTGTTCCAGCTCAGCTGTAGGTATTTCAAGAAGCTTTATCACCTGTATCTGTAACGGTGACAGCTTTTGAGCAAGTCGTTGTTGTAAACTTTGTTTTAACATCCCCTTAATCTTTCTTTCTCTGTTCTGTTCTATAAATTATTACGAATAATACCCAAGAATGTTCTGATTATTCAATAATTTAATTTTCGAGTCAGTGTTGTTTCCACAACCTTTGGCATTAACAAATCTACAATTATTTCACTAAGAACAGAAGCAGATTAAGGATTTTTGGCACTTTATTTGCATGAAAGGCCGGATCAACAACCCGGCCTTTCATATTTTATGTTTTCACACTGTATTAAAACTCTGCATTCTTAGGTGTCCTTGGGAACGGGATTACATCCCTGATATTACCCATGCCGGTGATGAACAGTATCATCCGTTCAAATCCCAGTCCGAAACCGGAATGCGGCACAGAGCCAAAACGACGGGTGTCAAGATACCACCACATCTCCTCTTCCGGAATACCCATCTCTCTCATGCGGCCAACCAGTTTGCCGTAATCCTCCTCACGCTGTGATCCCCCGACTATCTCCCCTATCTGCGGAAACAGGATATCCATTGCCCTGACAGTCTTACCGTCATCGTTAAGTTTCATATAAAACGCTTTGATCTCTTTCGGATAATCGGTCAGGATAACCGGCTTTTTGAAATGCTTTTCCACAAGAAACCTCTCATGCTCCGACTGCAGGTCTGCCCCAAAACCTTCGATAAGGTATTTGAACTTCTTCTTTTTATTCGGTTTCGAATTTTTCAGTATATCGATGGCCTCAGAGTAGCTAAGTCTCACGAAATCATTTTCCAGGACAAACCGGAGTTTCTCTATCAGTTCCATCTGACGCTCGTCAGCTTTCTTGTTCTTCTCTTCATCCTGCAAACGCTTGCTGAGGAATTTCAGGTCGTCCAGGCAGTTATCAAGTGCATATTTTATGAGGTATTTCAGGAACTCCTCTGCAAGGTCCATATTGTCATCAAGGTCATAAAATGCCATCTCCGGTTCTATCATCCAGAACTCTGCAAGGTGCCTTGAAGTGTTGGAATTTTCAGCGCGGAAAGTAGGCCCGAAAGTATAGATATCCGACAAAGCAAGTGCTGCAAGCTCTCCTTCAAGCTGACCTGACACAGTCAGGTTGGCCGAACGGCCGAAGAAATCCTCATCAAAATCTATCTCTCCATTCTCTTTTCTTGGTGGATTATCAATATCAAGCGTGGTGACACGGAACATTTCACCTGCCCCTTCGGCATCCGATGCTGTGATGATAGGCGTATGAATATTTACAAATCCTTTGTCGTTAAAAAATTTGTGAACGGCAAATATCATGGCATGCCTTACCCTTGCAATGGCGCCAAAAGTGTTGGTCCTGAAACGCAAGTGGGCTATCTCCCTGAGAAACTCAAGAGTATGCCTTTTAGGTTGAAGAGGATATTTCTCAGGATCTGCAACCCCAAGCACCTCTATCTCTTTTGCCTGTATCTCCACAGCCTGTCCGCTCCCCTGCGACTCCAGAAGCTCACCGGTAACAGATATGGCAGCCCCGGTAGTTATCTTTTTCAGCAGTTCCTCTGGAAATTCCGGAACGTCAACAACTATCTGAAGATTATGTATGCATGACCCATCATTCAATGCAATGAAATTCACGTGTTTGTTCCCACGCTTTGTCCTCACCCATCCTTTAACATTCACACTTTTACCATACTCTGTCATCCGGAGTATATCAACAACCTTTATGCGGCGAATCTTTTCCATCTGTATCTCTCTTTAAATTTTAGCCTACAAAAATAGTGAATAGTTTTAAACACAACACATAAGAACCCAAAATCCGCAATAAAACATTTTCATTGCGGATCTATGTAAGAAAATCAATCGGTTACAGTTTCGTTACACTCACTGTAATCCGTGATTTTCTAAATCGGGCCTGTCTAACTGCGTAGCCAGATAGATCTATCTGCGTAGTCAGGCAGGGTTTACCTTAATCCACAAGTGACTTGATTAGAAAAAATAAATAACTTGCGGATCGTTAGTTTGTGAAATATAAATACTCGTATGGTAAAAGTAAAAATATTTATAACTTTTAGGTTATTAATAAAGCTCCATCTGTTGCGTTAGCTTTATTTTGCGGTTAGATAAAATCTATCTTATATATTAAGCACAGCAGATTATTGAGTTAAAGCCAGAGAGTATTTAGGGAAAAACCCATTATCACGATCTAAGCCACTCAATTTGGAGCATAAAACTTTAGTTATGCAAAT
>JALVJU010000438.1 GCA_027034005.1 Marinilabiliaceae bacterium | reverse complement strand
AACGGAATATGCCGCCGCCACCATTGTTGATGATGATTATCTTTAGCTTAGGTGTGATATATTTGTTCCACAAACCGTTACTATCGTATAAAAATGAAAGGTCACCTGTGACCAGAATCGTATCTTTATGAGATGCATAGGCCGCGCCTGCTGCTGTGCTAACAGAACCATCTATGCCGCTGGTGCCCCTGTTAGAATAATTCTTTATTATATAAAGTCTATCGAATAGCTGGGCATACCTTACCACTGTGCTGTTTGCAAAGTGAATGGTATATGTCTCTGGAATCACCTCCTGCAGTATGTCGAACACTTTCAGGTCACTCCAGGGTGTTTCTTGCAAAAACTGCCGGTGCTGCATGCTGATACTTTCTGCTCTTTGGTTCCATAACTCAAAATATAAAGAATCCTTTTCTTTGATATGAGGAATTAAATCTTCCAGCAAGGCATTAAGCTTCACGGGAATGGCATGGGTAAGGTTTTTGTAAGTGTCAGTTAATGTATCAGACAAGCTGACATGCCAATGATAGGTAGGCGGGTGATTCCGCAAAAAGTTCTTTACCATTTTGGAAACTATCGGCCCGTCTGTGGTTAACAGCAAATCCGGTTTGAAATCGGCTGCTTCATCTTCTGAAATTGTGGAGATAATCTTATCAGTACCGGTAAAGATATTTTCTCCTGAAATGTTGGTTAATGTTTCGGTAAGGATTACGGCCTGTTTCCTGTTGATCAAATCCTTTAATGTTTTTGTTAGCTGCTCTTCATCCTCTTGTTCACCGAGGAGAATGAGCATCTTTCCCGAAGCGTTACATATCTGTGAAAGTTCTTTGAGTTGATGTTCGTGTAACCTTGCATCGGGAATGAGATAGTCAATGAGCCTTGCATCTTTATTGGCCATATCTGTTTTCCCGTAAAGCGGTTCCCTGAAAGGGATATTTATGTGAACAGGCCCTTTTTGCAATTCATCGCAATTGATGACCGCTTCATTTATCAGTCTGTTGGCAAACCATTCATCTTCATTGTTTTTGATTTCAGTGGGCAGTGAGTATGAATAATTTAGATGTTTATCGAGGGCACCTGATTGCCTGATGGTCTGGCCATCGCCCTGATCGATCATTTCAGGTGGGCGGTCGGCAGAAACAATGAGCAGTGGGATGTGCCTGTAAAAGGCCTCTGACACAGCCGGGGCATAGTTCAGCAAAGCGGAGCCACTAGTGCACACAAGGACAACAGGCCTCTTTTTCTCTATTGCCATGCCGAGAGCAAAGAATCCTGCACTGCGTTCATCGACTATGGTTAAGCAGTTGAAAAAATCGTCTCCTGCAAATGTGATTATCAACGGGGCATTTCTTGAGCCCGGAGATATCACAATATCTTTTATCCCTTTTGATTTGAATATTGCTGAAAGTATGTTTGCAGACTTTTTATCGGATGTTGACATGTAAAATAGTTCTGTTTTTAATGTTGGAAGTAACCGGCACTGCTATAACCCTACTTGTTGTTTATGACATCCAGTAAAGTTATTGCCTTCAGTTCCGTTTCCTGCCATTCTGATTCCGGGTCTGAGTCTTTTGTTATGCCTGCGCCAACAAACAGCTGAACCCCGGAGTTTGTGAACTGCAGGCACCTGAGGCTTACATAAAGGCTTAAACCGTCATCGTATACAGGCCCCAGGAAACCGGTGTAATATGTCCTGTCGTAGCGTTCGGTGTCCATGATAAGCTGTTTGGCCTTCTGTTGTGGGAAACCGCAAACTGCCGGCGTCGGATGTATTTTGTCAAGTAATCTTCCTATGACATTGTAATCATCAGTCTCGAACCTGAATGCAGTCCTGATATGTGCGAGTTTACCAGCCTTAATTGTCTCTGGGCCTTTCATGACATAATTGTCAAGCCCGGCATTGTACATCTCTTTTTTTACAAAATCAGTTACGATTTGTTGTTCTTTAAGTTCTTTTTTGTCCCATAGCTGGCCGAATGAAAGTTTTGGGCTCCATTTTGTCGTCCCTGCCAGTGATACGATACGGAACCGATTTTCGTTACCTGTTATCAGTGTTTCAGGTGTTGCACCAAGCCACATGCCAACTTGGGGAACATAAAAAAGATAAACAAAGGCATTGGGATATTTAATGCAAAGTTCGATAAACAAATTCACGGCCTGATATCTTTTAACCCCGGAAACATTTATCACACGGGACAGGACTATCTTTTCAAGTTCTGTGTTTGCTATCTCTTTCTTCATCTGGGATACCAAAGAGACGAACTCCCTTTGTGAGATATCGCGCCAGGGCTTGATAAGCTCGTTTCGTGAAGGAATTTTCAGTCCGTCGTTAAAAAGCTCTGAAACTTCATAATCCGTATGAAGCGTGATGTTTTTAGATGCATCGATAAACCAGGTTTCATACCTCTCCTTGTCAAAAGGAGCAATGATAAACCCTTTGTGTTTCAACCACTCATCATTGTTTCTGACAATGCGGGCCTTTCCTGCAATATGCACTATCTCCGAGGTAACAGGCCGGCGATAGAATGCCCAGGAATCTGCATTTTGTATGTTTTCGGTATTTTCCATTTTTCCCGCTTCCGGTTTTCATCTCAAAGATAATAAAACTCATCGTAGCGTACTAAAGTAAAAATAGCTATTTGATTTAATTTCAAAAATTATTTCCATTAACTTTACTCGGTAAACCAAAAGATGTGACATGGAAAATTCTTATGACCTTAAACAACTTAATTATAAAGAGGTAAAAAACAGAAAGTACGATATTGCCATTCTGCCCTGGGGCGCTACAGAGGCACATAACTATCATCTGCCTTATGGTACAGATAACTATGAGGTTAATATCGTTACGAACCGGTCGGCGGAGATTGCGTTAGAGTATGGGGCAAAGGTGCTTGTACTGCCGGCAATATCTTATGGGGTTAATACCGGGCAGACTGATATCCCCTATGTGATGAACATCATGCCATCGACCCAGAAACTTATAGTTGAGGATATTGCAGCTTCGTTGCAACGGAGCGGTGTCAGAAAGTTACTGATATTGAACGGGCATGGAGGCAATGATTTTAAGACCATCATCAGGGAGACAGGCCATAAATTTCCTGATATGTGCATTTGTTCTGCAAACTGGTTCCAGGTGCTTGACCATAATCAGTATTTCGATTACCCGGGCGACCATGCCGATGAGATGGAAACAAGCCTGATGATGCATCTTTATCCGGAGCTTGTATTGCCGCTCGATGAGGCAGGCAACGGACAGCACAAGAAATTTACCGTTCAGGGGCTTAACGAAAAGTGGGCATGGACTGAGCGTAAATGGACTGAGATAACCAATGATACCGGGGTAGGTAATCCATCCCATGCATCTGCAGAAAAAGGGGAAACTTTTTTTAATGACCTTTGCCAGAAGATAGGAACATTCATTTATGAACTGGCAACTACCCCCTGGGATAAATTCTATAGTTACTGACCCACGACAAAAGGATATTAAGTTTTTGTCAGAACAGTACTAGTTCTACCGGTCTGTGGTCGCTCACAACATCTTCGTAATCGGGGGCACAGGCATCTGCCCGTATGGTAAAGATTGTATCAACAAGATTGAAACATTCATTGGTTATCAAAAGATGGTCGATGTGACCGGGGTAGGAGGGGTATGACCAGTAAAGTGAATTTCCCGTGGCAATGCCCATATCGGCAAAGCGATAGTTTGCAGTGTCAATGATGAAATTCCAGAACACATTGTCATCTTCCGTTGTGCCGTCTATCTGGTCGTTCATATCTCCGGCAACTATCACTTTATCATCAGGCAGGTTTGTGTCTATATAATTTTTCAGTTTTTCAGCAGCGCTGCGCCGCCTGGCAACATTGTCTTCTCCGCTGCAGCATTTAAGGTGATTGTCGATGATGTACAGGCTTTCCCCTGTCGGGATATGTGTTATCTTTATCTTCAGCGGCGGACGGGGAAAAGAGTAAGAATCATCTGTGAACAGTGCTTCCGTCTCTCCTTCGTTCAGTTCTATCTCACTTGTTTTGTAGAGATATCCCAATGACATAGTCCATGTTTTTTCAGGCGAGAAAAGATAATCCCATCCGGGCATACGGCCGGCAAGGGCTTTCAGGTTTTCGGCCGTGCTTATCTCCTGCAGCGCAATGACGTCAGCATCCACCTGGCTCAACAGTTTTGAAACATATTTCATGGTCTCTTCCCCGTTCAGGGGGAACCTTTCCATGTTAAAGGTTACGACTTCCAGTTTGTCGTTGTGGCCGGGTATGACACATTTGCTGAAATCTATGCCGTCGTCAACCGGCTTGGGTTCATCCTTGTTGCACGATGCATTTAAAAGGAGTATCAGCCCTGTTAAAAACAGATGTTTAGTTTTCAACTTCATAGTATAGTTTGTAATATTTTAGACCTTTGGCCTGGTCGTATCCCTGCTCAATGTACTGTCGTTTACCGTGAATGTAAACATGAAAATTCTTGTCGAGCTTAAGAACGGACTTGAAATATTTCTTCTCTTGTTTTACCGCGCTTTTCGATATGTCGAACCGGCTTTGCAACGGGATACTTTTCTCTTCTTCAAAAAATGTCTTGTAATCACGGAAAGCATCTACGACCTCCGGATCCATTATCACCTCGTTCTCAAAACGCTGCTCGTTGAAATTATCGTTCTTGCTGAAAAATTCCATTGAGCGGTTCAGCATATCTATCTGGTCGGTGCGCGGCACTTCGTTTTCTTCGTTGAACACCTCGCCAACAAAGTTCTTGCACAGCTCAAGATAGTTGTTCGTGAAGTAGTAATTGTCTTCTCGCGGTTTCAAACCGAGAAAATCATTCATCCAGAATTTTGCATCATTTCCCTTGTTGATGTTGTCAACAGAGCAAATCTTATAACCGGCTTCTTTCTCGGTATTGAATATCAGGCAGCCTTTGTCAAGCTTCTTAATGTTGATGCCTTCCTGTGCGCCTATCTCAAAATTTTGGTCTTTAAGATAAACTTTCAGGAAAGTCTCCTTGTTCTCCGATTTGAAAATGCCAACAGTATCGACCACCTCCCCGTCAACGACACAATCTTTGAACATCGCCATGTAAAACTCTCCCGGTTTGATATTCGGATGGTTAGATGTTTCGTACAGCAGATTGGCAACTTCAAGTGATGTGTCGTAAAAACTCTCAGGATGTTCAAAGATGCGGGTGGCAAGTTCCTGCATTTTGTTGGGCCCGCCGTTCTCTCCTTCGGTGAAATTGAAGTATGCCTCTGTCTTGAAAGGTTTGAAAAAATATTGCACAAGAAAATCAGTAACCGGATTTTCTTCCTCCAGAATAACCGTTTTTTTTGAAAACCTAACCTGTTCACCCTGTGTGCGGTTGCCTATGTGATGGATGACAAGGTTGCTAATCGAAAGCTGCGATGTGTCTATCATTTTGAACTATCCCTTAATTAATATAAAAAGCCAAACAAAAATAATGGAATTTTATTGCCAAATCCTATTTCTATATCATCAGAAACAACATAACTGTCAGATTTGTCAGCTAATTGTTTTCTTGTTTTGTTTTTACCCCCGATTTCGAATAAATATTTGTTATCGACTAAAAAATCTCCGGAAGCAGGGAATTTAACATTGTGCCCGTATCGAAGCTGATTTATAAAGAATGTTTCTCTTATTGTCCCGGTTGACACATTAGCATCCCCAAGCACGTAAAGCAGGTTAGGATTATTAATATATATTTTATCCGGTTTGTGTAAGATTTTATTTCCTTTGACACCGGCGTTCAATAATATCAACAGTTCTGACTTCTCAAGATAGTTCAAAAGTTTCAGCAGCGATTTGTAGTCTGAAACATAAATGTGGGAAGCCAGGGTTTTCATATTTGAAGTATAGGGAGCGCTGGTAGCAATAAGAGCAAGAAGCTTTTTAAGTTTGGCAACCGATTCATATTTTATGTCCGTTACAGCAGTTATGTCGTTTTCGATAATTAAATTAACAACTGACCGCAACCTGTCGTAATACTTCTCAATCAGTTTTGTTTCGATAAAGAAAGGGTAAAAACCGGTTCTGAGATATTCTTTGAAAAGGGGCAATATTTTAACATTTGAGATAACTTCATGTGCAAGTTTAACATGGTTTAAAACAATATCATCCAGTTTTGAGCTCTCTGTTTTCAGTACCTCTTTAAACTCAAGGTATTCTCTAAAGGATAATCCGTTCAAAGAATAACTGACTTTTCGTCTGCTCAGGTCACCCTCGCCTCTGTATATTTCCAATATTGAAGAACCTGAATAAACAACGAACAGGTCGGGGAATGAATCATAAATATTTTTTATTTCTACAGACCAGTCAACCTTTTTTATTTTTGGGGGATAACGGTGAACTTCATCGATAAACAGATGAATGCCCCCGTATTTATAAAAATCATCTGCAAGTTCATACAAAGTGTTCTTGAAAAAATACGGGTCGTCCATAGTTACATAAAGGGCATTCTCCCCCTTCGATTGCAATTCTTTAACCCTTTGCAACATCAAAGTGGTCTTGCCAACTCCTCTTGCACCTTTTATCTCAATCAAACGATTTGACCAGTCAATGTTTTCAAACAAGCTTCGCTTAAACTCCAATGAGGTGTTCTCTATCAGCCTTTTTTGCCGCTCAAACAAACTTTGCATTACTAAATTAATTTTCTCAAAGATAGAGAAAATTATGTTACAACCCCATTTTATTGGCATAAAATTATGCTATAACATAATTAGTTTGGCACATTTGTTATGTTGTAACATAGTTTTTGTCTGTTTCATGCCGACTATTTTGGGAAAATTGCTAAAATAGTCGCGAAAAGTAAAACCTGAACTCAACCAGTAAGAATGTAAAATACCTCCTGGCATACCTGACCGGGAAGATATTTTCCGGGAGTTAAAAGACATATTTTAATATATATGTTATTTTACAAATTTTTTTAAGGCGTTTAAAAGTTTCTTACTGTTATGGCCCACCTGAGAATATATTATTGTTCCATTTGGGTCGATAAGATAAAAGACAGGGGCCGCCTTTACGCTATATTTATCGGTGATGTTTTCTCCTTTCCAGAGGTTGGGATATTTCATTCCCAGTTCATCACAATATTTTGATATCTTCTCCTTATGGTCATTGAAGCAGTTTATTCCCAAGACAACAACTTCTTTATTTTTATAATCTGCATAAATTTTGTTCAGTACAGGAATGGACTGGATACACGCTCCGCAACCAATAAACCAAAAATCAAGCAAAACATATTTCCCTTTGAAGTCTGAAAGTGATATTGTATCATCATTTAATGAGGGTAGTTCCCATTCCGGGGCAATTGATTGCGCAGGAAGTGTACGCTTGAACATTTTATACTTATCCCAACTGTAATAATCCGGAACACTTTCAATTGAAAATACCGAATCGGGATAATCTTTATCAAAAGAATATTTACTGAATTTTGATTCTACATAAAATATGTCGTTATGGTCTTTTCGTTTTAGTTCTTGATATTGCGAGTAAAATACGGGCAGGTTATCCGATTTCCTGATTATCAATTTTACTTTTGCCTTGCCCTTAACACCAACTTTATATGTGTTTATGATTTCTTTGTTTATCCAAAATGAAAAAGAAGAATAGCCTTTCCCTTTATATTCAATACTTTTCCTTTGGAGGGAATCAATTCCTGAATAAAAATTAGTATCGTTAAGAAAAAGTTTTATTGCCCCAAATGAAAACTCCAAAAATGGATAGGCTGTCATGTGCCCTCCTTCATAATCACACAATGGTTTTTTCATAGCAAAACTGTCTGTTTTGTGTAAGGATATAAGATATTTTCCATTGTAGAAGTTATCACCGTCATTGCTTTTATGATAAAAGTTCATGTGTAAGGCAGAATCTTCCATGTTTGTTTCAAAATACATCCTGCCTTTTAGTGCTATTGTATCCCCAACATAACTAAAGTATGTTTTAATTAAATATGAATATTCGATATTATCATATTGTCGCATATCATGCCCCGCCTGCTTTAGCTCTTCGATGGGAGACATTTTATTGTAATTGCAACCAGGAAGGATGAAAAGAATAAAAAGTAGAAAATAATAAGGTTTCATTTTCCTGTAGTTTTAATTTGTTAAGTCAAAACTACAACTAATTTATTAGTTAACAAATTGATTGTAAAGAAAAAATATTTTTCTTCAAACAAGGTTAGCTTCTCTTTTCTTAATTCACTTGTAGCAAATCGGGATTACCACTCCGGATTTTGCGGCCACTTGCATTCCCAACCCGCCGTTCAGGGCTATTGCCGAGGGGAATTGGATTTTTGTTTTGCCTTTAAGCAGGTCCTTGCCTTTGAAATACCCTTTGGTTCCCATGCCGGTTACTTCAAAAGCATGTTCGGGTATCCTTAACCTTATGTCGGCTTCTGTATCGGAAAAGTTAACAACCACCAGGTAGCACGCTTTGCCCGAGTATCTCAGGAATGCGTACTGTTTTGCACTGTCGAAACGCGGGTTGTCCCTGTTGTACCACATCAGGTCGTAAAAGCCTTTGGAATTTATGACATCATCATTTTTGGCGAGCAGAAGAATATTGCTGTAAGAATCTCTCAGCTCTTTTTGTTTCGGGGTCAGTTTACCGCCATCGAATTTGTGGTCGTTTATCCAGTTGTCCACGGAGCTGACGCGCCAGTAGTCGAATATGGTAGTGCGGCCGTCACGACCGCTGAAACCTTCCTCGTCCATTCCTTTTTCGCCCAACTCCTGCCCAAAGTACAACATGAACGGGTTACGGAATGCGGTTACGGCAAGCAGTGTGCCGGGCAACCCTATTTCTGCATCGCCTGCAAAGAATTCTGATGCTATCCGTTGCTCGTCATGGTTCTCGAGGAAGAACAGCATATTGTCCTTTATGTCGCCTATGTTCTCCAGAGCTCCGGAAAGGTCAGATGCAGGGCGGGTGCCAGTCATCACATCGCGAAGGGTATCGTAGAAGCCAACCTTGTCGTACAGCCAGTCGAAGCCGGCTTTTATGAACGGCCTGTACAGGCCAGGGTTGTACACCTCTCCGATAAACACGAGGTCAGGATTTCTTGTTTTCACCAAAGGAATGACCCATTTCCAGAATTCGAGGGGCACCATCTCGGCCATATCGCACCTGAAACCGTCAATGCCTTTCCCTGTCCAGTACACGAGCACATCCTTCATCTTCTCCCAGGTATCGGGAACAGGATAAAAATGAGACCTGCGGTTGTCGAAAAGGTCAATGCCGTAATTCAGCTTTACTGTTTCATACCAGTCATTGATGCCCGGGGTTGGCGTTAGGCAATCGTTTCCCGTTACCCTTGCGGGTTTTTCTTCCCACTTTTGTTCAGACTCTGTATGCACGGGAGAGTGGAATTCCGTGTTCAGCAGATAGTAAAAATTGTTGTCCCTGTCGAAGGCAATATCTTTGTTGTCGCCCGCTCCAAAATCCTCAACACCGTCAGGTTTGGCATCCGATACGTACTGACGTGCAAGATGATTGGGGACAAAGTCGATTATTACTTTCAGGTCTGCATTGTGGGTGCGTTTAACAAGTGCCTCAAATTCATCCATCCTGAGTGGTACATTCTCAGCCAGGTCAGGGTCCACATCGTAGTAATCCTTTATGGCATAAGGACTGCCGGCCCTGCCTTTAACAACTTCGGGGAAATCCTTTAATATCCCATGTTCACTGTAATCGGTCTGTGTGGCATGCTCCAGAACTCCCGTGTACCAGATGTGGGTCGCCCCCAGTTGTTTTATTCCGTCAA
>JALVJU010000437.1 GCA_027034005.1 Marinilabiliaceae bacterium | reverse complement strand
AGTTTATGAAAATCATCCTCAAGCGACTGCTCGTCGAAAGGCACACGGGCCAGTTTCAGAAAATAATACTTGAAGTAGTGCAAGTCCCAAAGCATACTCTGCCTGTCGAAAGCAGAACGGGGATAACATTTCGAGTAATCGAATCCCTCCCCGCCTTTTACCTGAAAAAGGATGAGATTTTCAAGGGTCTTTTTGTAAAATGCTTTTAACTCCTCCGGAAAATCCTTGCCGGTCCTCATTCCAAGCAAAAAAGCATAAAGAGAAGTATCTCCCAAATCCTGCTGAAGATAGATGCTGTTATCAAGGTCTTCGGCATAAATCTCCGGTACCGGCAGCCCTTTAGCAAAGAAATGCCTCGACATCTCAAGGAAAGCTATGTTCTCTTTCCTATCGGCGTTGTATGTACCTATGGCACTCTTCTCACGTCCCGATATCCGATAGTACCTGCGGTAACTCCCCGACAAAGGCAGTGCCACATAGGAGCGTGCTTTCTCCCCTGCCCAATCCTCAAAAAGGTTTA
Organism: Marinilabiliaceae bacterium; assembly: GCA_027034005.1. Taxonomy (GTDB): domain Bacteria; phylum Bacteroidota; class Bacteroidia; order Bacteroidales; family Marinilabiliaceae; genus JAADEM01. Next base: position 2,897 of record JALVJU010000437.1, on the reverse strand, counting down.
TCAACAATGTTTTTGTATCCTGTTCCAATTTTCAACTTTTAATAAATACTTTTCACAAAAATAATCAAAGCGTCCACAAATTTTAATAAAACCTCATATCCGTAAATTATTTAACTTTTCTAAACTAATCAATTGCAGATTTAGGGTAAAAAGAAATATCCTGCAATTATTTTGAGTATTTTTTTTATTAAAGAAAGATAATCCTATTTTTGTTTCGTTAACAATCTGAGAGGAAAACAAAAGATTTGAACAGTAGAAAAAACATATATCTGAAACATTTTTTACTTGTACTGTTTATCGGATACTACATGAACAGTACAATGTTCTATCATTCCCACGTAATTAACGGAGTTACAATTGTTCATTCCCACTTCTACTGGTCACACAAAAACACAAAAGACAAGCCCCTGAAACATACTCACACAAGGGATGAGTTCTTTACCATCAGTGTTATCTCTCACTTCTTTTCAACAATAATTACCGGAGCGGTATTCCTGTCTGCGTCACTGATACTCTTCGGAAAACTGATAATCCCGTTAAAAACGGATATAACATCGGATAGCCTCAATTTCCACTACTCCCTGCGTGCACCTCCTTCAGTGTAATCATCAAAAGCAATATCAATGTTGGGGCAAACTATTGTCCGGTAAAAAGTGGTATAAATATTTAATGAGGTGCTTTCTGCATTCTCTGATTTAATAAATGCTTTGTTCCTGCTATCGGGACACCATATCTAAAAGATTATGACATCCCATAGGTACGATATCATGGTAACAATCACACCGAACTGAAAGTAAGCCCCGTAATGGGCGGCATTACAACAAAGGATGCATTTGTAACATTTTTCAAAAGTTCACCTGTCATTGTTTGGGATAAAAGTTTCACCATAACATTATTTTTCATCTGCCCGGTGATCGATATTGCTGCAGTTTTTTCATTTATCAGAAAACATCAAATCATTAAGCTATGAAATATCTTTTCACGGCACTCATTGTGCTGTTATGGTCATGTTCAGAAAGTAAAAAGGAACAACAAGACAACCTCCCGGTTATCAAGGGTGATACAACGATCGTTAAAGACGGTTCGCCCATTCTTGAAAAAATAAAAACGTCAACAGTAAAGAAAGAACCGTTTAAAAAGAACATATCAACATTTGGCATTGTACAGGCCATACCGACTCAGTACGCAGAGATCGCCTCTCCCTTTCCGGGCCGTATCACAAAGTCATTTGTACGGTTAGGCCAGCATGTAAAAAAAGACGACCCTGTGTTTGCAATCAGCTCACCCGACATTTTTGAGGCCGAGAAAATGTACTATCAGGTAAAGCAGGAACTGATGCTTGCCGAGAAAAACCTGAAACGCCAGAAAGACCTTTACAAAAACGGCGTAGGCATACAAAAAGATCTTGAAGAGGCTGAGGTAAACTACGAAGTCACCAAGCGTGACTATGAAAATGTGATAGCCAGCTTAAAGGTTTACAAAGTAGATCCGGAAAACCTCATTCTTGGTCAGCCGCTTGTTGTTCGCTCACCGATAGAAGGCGACATCGTAGAGAACAAGATCGTCCTTGGACAGTACCTAAAGGAAGATGCCGAGCCGGTCGTTAAAGTTGCAGAACTGACAAAGGTCTGGATAGTAGGTCAGGTGAAAGAGAAAGACATCCACGCCATCCACAAGTCAGAGGACATCGAGATAACAGCGGCCTCTGTCTCCAAAGAAAAATTCAAAGGCAAGATCTACTACATCAGTGACCTTCTTGATGAAGATACCAGGTCGGTGCAGGTGTTCATCGAATGCGACAACCAGGATCATGTCCTAAAACCCGGTATGTATGTTTCGGTAGATTTCATCGACAATCTCGATCAGGTCATTCTTGTGCCGTCAACATCCATCTTTCAGGACAAGGACGGAAGCTATGTGTTTGTTGCAGAAGACGGCAACCGTTTCATCAGGCGCGAGGTGGATGCAACAGGGGTCAACGACCACATGATGATCGTAAATTCGGGCATAACACCCGGTGAGAAAATTGTTGTGAACGGAGGATTCTTTTTACTTGAGCAAAACTAACAGGACATGAGAAAAATAATTGTAGCAGCAATAAAACACCGCTGGATAATGGTAGCCCTGTTCGTCTTGCTGGCCATATTCGGTTACTATTCGTGGAGACAGCTATCGGTTGAGGCATATCCGGACATTGCCGATGTCACGGTTCAGGTAGTAACACAGGTGCCCGGACTGGCGGCGGAAGAGATAGAGCAACAGATAACAATACCTCTCGAAAGGGCATTGAACGGACTGCCCGGGCTGCATGTGATGCGAAGTAAGAACAGCTTTGGCCTCTCGGCGATAATCCTGGTATTTGAAGACGGGGTGGACGACTACTGGGCTCGGCAACGTGTCCAGGAACGAATTGCCGAAGTTGACCTTCCTTACGATGCCTCTCCGGGGCTAAACCCGCTCACATCACCCACAGGCGAGATATTCCGGTACATCATCGAAAGCAAGAACCACAGCTTACGCGAACTTACCGAACTGCACAAATGGGTCATTATTCCACGGCTCAAGCAGGTAACAGGTGTTGCCGATGTGAGCAACTTCGGAGGCATAACCACGCAGTTTCAGATAGAGATTGATCCGCTGAAAATGCAGCAGTACAACCTTTCCCTGTCCGACATCATTGAAAAGATAGAGAAGAACAACTCCAACGCCGGCGGAAGTATGCTCAACAGGGGCGACCTGAGCTATGTGATCAGGGGCATCGGGCTGGTAAAGAACCTGGAGGACATGGGCAATGTTGTAGTGAAGACCGAGAACGGTGTACCTGTCTATCTCAGCGACCTTGGAAAACTCAAATACGGTAACCTGGAGAGGAAAGGTGTCCTCGGATTTACCGACCA
>JALVJU010000436.1 GCA_027034005.1 Marinilabiliaceae bacterium | reverse complement strand
AGGTCTTTTAACGCTTTTCTGACGCTTTTGGCTGATCGCAGCCGGCTGATGTAATCAACAGTTACCGGAAAACCTTTCAGCCTGTCTGTGAACGTTGTGTAGTGCTGCAGTGCAAGGATGGTGGTCGGAACCAGAACAGCTACCTGTTTGTTGTCAGCTACGGCTTTGAAGGCAGCTCTGATGGCTATCTCCGTCTTGCCAAAACCTACGTCGCCGCACACCAGCCGGTCCATAGGTGTCTCCGATTCCATGTCTTTTTTCACAGCTACAGTTGTTGTTACCTGGTCGGGAGTGTCTTCGTAGATGAACGAGGATTCAAGTTCGGTCTGCAGGTAGGTGTCGGGTGAGTAGGAGTATCCCGGTTGTGACTTGCGTTTTGCGTACAAGGCGATAAGCTCCCGGGCTATATCTTTAACCTTCGATTTTGTTTTCTTCTTCAGGTTCTTCCATGCTGCCGTCCCCAGCTTGTTGATCTTAGGCGGAGTGCCGTCTTTTCCCTTGTACTTGCTTATGCGGTGCAGGGAGTGTATGCTTACGAGAAGGACATCGTTGTCGCGGTAGATAAGCCGTATTGCTTCCTGTTTCTGCCCGTTCACCTCTGTAGTCACCAATCCTCCGAAACGGCCTATGCCGTGATCGATGTGAACAACGAAATCACCTGGGTTCAGCCGGTTTATCTCTTTTAATGTGATGGCTTGTTGTGCCGACCTGGCCTTGTCGGTGCGGAGCAAGAATTTATGGTAACGTTCAAATATCTGATGGTCGGTGTAAACGCACAACCGATTGTCGTGATCGATAAACCCCTCGTGAAGTGAATGATTTATCTCATCGTAACTTATATCCGATCCTTTATCGGTAAAGATCGCTTTTAATCGGGTCAGCTGTTTGGGATTGTCGGACAGGATAAATGTGTGGTACTCCTTTTCGTTAAACTCTTTAAGGTTCTCTTCAAGAAGATCGAAATTCTTATGGAAAACAGGCTGCGGGGTCGTGTTCACTTCCAGGATGTCTTCCGGTTTGTTTATTGTATTCCTCACCGGATTGAACGTAAGTGTCTTGTGTCCTTTAAGCGGCTCGAAAAACTCGGATGAAGAGCAAAAATCGTTAATGGATGAAAAGAACATTTCCTCGTCCTGATCTTCAGGGATAAACTGTGCAGAACCTAACCTCACCAGAATGCCGTCCACGATGTCTTTGGTGAACTTTATGTTCTCTATCCACACAACACAATCTCCGGAAAGGAATGATGACAGGGGAACAAAATTGTCTGCAATGTCTTTAACGGTAATGTCCGGAACTATCCTGATGCTTTTAAGTGTATCTACAGAAAGCTGATTTTCCAGGTCAAAACTACGTATGCTGTCCACCTCGTCGCCGAACAGGTCGATGCGGTACGGGTCTTCGCTGGCAAAGCTGAAAATGTCGATGATGCTTCCCCGTACAGAGTACTGCCCGGGCTCAAAAACAAAATCAACACGCTGAAAGTTATATTCGTTAAGGATGTCAACAACGAAAGAAGTGTCAAGTTTATCACCAACGGAGATTTTCAGGATGAACTCGTCAAGGCGTTCGTTAGTAATGACTTTTTCGGCCACAGCTTCGGGGTATGTCACTATCACGGTCTCCTTGTCCCCGGTGTGCAGGGCGTTGAGCGATTCCGTGCGCATCAGGATGTTGCCGGTATCTTTCCTGCCCTGGTCGGGATTCCTTTTGTACGATGACGGCAGGAAGAAAATGTTCTTTCCTCCGGTGAGCTGTACCATATCGTGGTAGAAAAATGCAGCTGCCTCACGGTCGTTCATGATGATCACATGAGGCCCCTTGCCAATGCACAAAGATGGCAAGATGGTCTTGTGCGAACCGAAACTGCCTTTAATATATGTGATCTCTGTTTTATTGTCAATACTTCTGATTAACCTGTTTTTGGTTTCCGAAGCATTGTAATGACTGATGAGCTGGCTTAACTCCACGATATCTTTTTTTGCAAAAATAGGTATTTTTTTATCGTAAAAAAGAGATGTATCTTATCACCTCTTTACAATGAATGTTACTATCTTGCTAACGATTAGAAAAAAACGTCAAATGTTAGTTTACAAATTCGGGGGAGCTTCGGTAAAAGATGCCGGCGGAGTGAGGAACCTTGCCGGGATAGTTTCAGGTGTTAACGATGACCTTATAGTTGTTGTTTCTGCCATGGGCAAGATGACAAATGCCATGGAGAAGATAGCCCTCGCCTATTTTAACGGCGAAAAGGATGTTTGTCTTGGCAGGTTTGAAGAGGTGAAGACAGAGCATCTTAAAATTGCTGATGACCTGTTCGGGAAAACATCAGAATGTCATGAAAAACTCAGTGTGTGGTTTGAAAAACTGAATGAAAAGCTTGAAGAATCTCCATCGTTAAACTTTGATTTCGAATACGATCAGATAGTCTCTTACGGGGAACTGTTCTCCACAACCATCGTTAACAGTTATCTGAACGATGCGGGAGTGAAGAGCAATTGGCTGGATGCCCGCAAAATTTTGAAGACCAATGAGCAGTACCGGGAGGCAGAAACAAACTGGGAGTTGACGGAAAAGCTGATGAAGCAAAGCATTGCTCCCGGAAAGAACAGGGTGTATGTGACGCAGGGATTTATCGGAGGGACCATCAACAACATTCCCACTACACTTGGCAGGGAAGGTTCGGACTACACAGCTGCAGTGCTTGGCTATGTTTTTGATGCCGCAAGCGTAACTATCTGGAAAGATGTGCCGGGGATCCTGAATGCTGACCCGCGCTGGTATCCGGGAACCCAAAAGATAGATGAGATCTCATACCGTGAAGCCATCGAGCTTGCATTTTACGGGGCTCAGGTTATCCACCCAAAAACCATCAAGCCGCTTGAGAACAAAAGGATCCCTCTTCTTGTAAAGTCTTTCCTCAATCCGTCCTCACCGGGAACAAGAATTTCAAAGATAGAAGGTCACCTTGACCTGCCATCGGTTTACATCCTTAAAAAGGATCAGGTGTTACTGACTATCTCACCGAAAGATTTTTCATTTATCGTGGAAAACAACCTGAGCGAGATCTTTGAGGTTTTCAGCCGCAGGCGGATTAAAGTGAACATGATGCATAATTCGGCCATTAACTTTTCAGTCTGCATGAACGATACTGATTCTCTCGATGACCTCTTGAAAGAGTTGTCGGAGAGGTATGTGGTAAAGTACAACGATAACCTTGAACTGGTAACAGTAAGGCATTACACCGATGAGGCAGTGAAAAATATCCTGAAAGGCAAGGAGATCATCGACTCACAAGTGAGCCGCAAAACAGCAAGGTATGTGGTTCGGAAGTCTGATTGGCGGTTCTGACAAGAAAAAATAAGGGGACAACCTTTGAGCGTGCCTGCACATCGAGGCTTTTGCAAAAAATAGGATTTTTTACACTTTGCTC
>JALVJU010000435.1 GCA_027034005.1 Marinilabiliaceae bacterium | reverse complement strand
GATGCGTACAGACTTTGGCCGTCCCGGCATATCGCCAAGGATGGTGCTTGGGGCAATGATAATAAAACACATGGAAAAATTAGATGACAGGGGCGTTATTGAAGAAGTACAAGAGAACATTTACATGAAGGAAGCACGAAAAAGCGTGGTCAAAACAGTCAACAAAACAATGGTTTATACCTATTTTGAAATTGGAAGAATTATCGTTGAAGAAGAACAAAAGGGAAAAGCAAGAGCAGAATACGGGAAGCAAATTATCAAAGAATTATCACAAAGGTTAACACGTGAGTTTGGAAAAGGGTTTTCCACCACAAATCTTAAACAAATGCGACAGTTTTATCTGACATTTTCAAAAAGTCAGACACTGTCTGACCAATTCGAAAAATTTGATTTTCAATTAAGTTAGTCTCATTATTTGTTTTTAATGAAAGTTGACAATCCTGAAGAAAGAAAGTTTTATGAGATAGAAGCAACAAATAATGGTTGGGGTTTAAGGGAATTACAAAGGCAGTTTGATACCGCATTATTTGAACGACTGGTTTTAAGCCGAGATAAAAAAGGAGTTAAAGAACTTTCCCAAGAAGGCCAATTAATTACAGAACCGGAAGACACGATAAAAGACCCTTAAGTGCTTGAGTTTTTAGGTTTGCCTGATAAAAGTAAATATTCTGAAACTGAGTTGGAACAGAAAATAATTGATAGATTAGAGAATTTCCTTCTTGAATTAGGAAAAGGATTTACATTCGTTGGAAGACAAGTCAGATTTACATTTGATGATAAGCATTTCAGAATAGACTTGGTGTTTTACAACAGGATCTTACAATGCTTTGTATTGATATATTGGGTGAAAGATCATTGAAATTCATAGCCATTTTTTAATTAATGATTACTCCATATCCCCCAGCCGCTTAAGATCATTCCCGGTAGGAAACTGGAACACGCTAAGCTCAAATTCGGGCAGCACGGCAAGTATGTGATCGAAGATATCGGCCTGGACGGCTTCATACTTTGCCCACTCCTGGTCCTTGCAGAAAACATAAATCTCAACAGGAATACCTTTTTCTGTCGGCTGCAAATGGCGTACAAGGAATGTCATCTCCTTGTGGATCTTGGGATGGTGCCACAGATACTGTTCAAGATATTTCCTGAATACGCCAAGATTGGTCATCCGCCTGCCGTTAACAAGGACAGAATCATCAAAGTTATTTGCCTTGTTGTATTCCTGCAGTTCTTTCTGTTTTTTGTCAATATACCCGCTCAGGTAAGCGATCTTCCTGAACTTTTCCAACATGCGGGAATCGCAGAATTTCACGCTCTGCATGTCAAGGTTGATGTGGCGTTTGATCCTTCTTCCCCCCGACTCTTCCATTCCGCGCCAGTTGGAAAAAGAATTGGTCACAAGGGCATAAGTCGGGATAGTGGTTATGGTCTTGTCCCAGTTCTGTACCTTGACCGTGTTAAGCGTTATCTCAAGCACCGTACCATCAGCGTTATGCGACGGCATTGATATCCAGTCGCCTATCTTAACCATATTGTTGGCCGTAAGCTGAACGCCGGCAACCAGCCCAAGTATGGTATCTTTAAAGATCAAAAGGATAACAGCAGCAACGGCGCCCAGCCCTGTGAATATTGCTGCCATATTTATCCCGAAAAGAATAGAAACGGAGATAAGCACAGCAACCGAATACATGATTATCTGAGCAACCTGGATATACCCTTTTATCGGCCTCTCATTTGCAAAATCAAAAGTGTTGTACACATCATCAACAGCCCTGAAAAATGCGTTCACACTGGAAACAAAAACAAATACGATGTAAACAAATACAACATTTGTAAGGAAAGTACTGAACCGCGGATAATCGTAGAATATTACACCTGTCATCAAAAGTATCACAACAGCAGGCGCCAGGTGTGACAATTTATGGAACACTTTTCGCTTTACAAGATAATCGTCATATTTCGATTTTGTTTTTTTGAAAAAAGCATCGAGTACCCGTATGATAAACTTTTTAACTACATAGTTGGCAGCCCAGCTTAAGATTATCATCAAAACAACAAGAAGGGCTATCCTGACAAGATTGGAGGAATATTCGTTCAGCCCCATGGCCATAAACTTCTCGACCAGCCATGCATTAATGTGTTTAAACGAGTTAGCCAAAAGCCCGGCTTCCTTTACAAGGCCCTGTTTGTCTTCCATAATTTTGTTTTTCCCTTAATTTTTGATTTTATTTACACTACTCACAACAAATATCTGAATTATGAAGGATTTTACAATCAATTTGATCATTTTTTTAATTATCCCCTTAGTTTCTTTCTCACAAAATAATTATGACAAATATTTTGAAGATGCTTCAATAAGGTTCGACTTTACCCTTACGGGGAACAAAGATAGCCAAAGGGCATACATGATAGAATTAAAAAAAGAACCGTTTTGGGGAGGTACAAAAACCAACCTCAAAGACAAATTTGATTACGGGACATACCGTTTCTTTGTTTACGAAAAAGCAACAGGCGACACCATCTACTCATCGGGTTTTTGCACACTGTTCGAAGAGTGGAGGAGAACAGGGGAAGCAAAGACCGTTTCAAAAGCTTTTTACCAGTCGGTTACGTTCCCTTTCCCGAAAAAAGATGTTGTAGTTGAGGTCAAGGCAAGAGAACGGGACGGTAAACTTACCCCCCTGTTTAAAACGGCGGTCGATCCCACAGCATACACGATCATTAAAGACAAGCCCGTTCATGCCAAAGTGAAAAAAGTTGTTGACAACGGAGCAAGTGATAAAAATGTGGATATTGTTTTCATTGCCGAAGGGTACACTAAGGATGAGCAGGAGAAGTTCATAAGTGACATCAAACGCCTGACCGATTATCTCTTCTCGTTCCCTCCTTACGATAAATACAAAAACAAATTCAACATCTGGGCCGTGGGAGCCGTTTCGCAGCAGAGCGGTTGCGATGACCCGCGCAAGGACATCTGGGTAAACACGGTAGTGAACAGCTCTTTTAACACCTTTAATTCTGACAGGTACCTCGAGTCACTTGATGTGAGGGACATCAGAAATTATGCGGCAAATGCCCCCTACGATCAGATATACGTACTGGTAAACACTGCCAAGTACGGAGGCGGAGGCATTTACAATCATTTCAGTCTTACAAGCGCCGACAACGAGAGATCGAAACAAGTGTTCATCCATGAGTTCGGACATGCCTTTGCCGGCCTGGCAGATGAGTATTTTTATGAGTGGGACGATACCTACCAGGATTTCTACGACCTGAAAACAGAACCATGGCAGCCAAACATTACCACATTGGTAGATTTTGACAAAAAATGGAAATCGATGCTGGCAAAGGACACGCCTGTACCTACCCCGCCAACCGACACACTGGAGATAGGTGTGTACGAGGGTGCCGGATATGTGGCAAAAGGCATTTACCGCCCGG
>JALVJU010000434.1 GCA_027034005.1 Marinilabiliaceae bacterium | reverse complement strand
AACGGCCAGCTTGGTAGTGAGATAAGGGAACTTGCTGCTTCCTTTCCGGGAATGTCATTCACTTTCATTGATGTTGAGGAGCTTGATCTCACCGACAGGACTGCTGTTAATGGTTTCTTTGAGAAGAACAGTTTTGACTATGTGGTAAACTGCGCTGCCTACACGGCTGTTGATAAAGCCGAAAGTGATGAGAATACTGCTTTTAAGGTCAATGCCGAGGCAGTTGGTTTACTGGGCGAAGTGACAGAAAGAAGAGGCATAAAGGTGATACATGTTTCTACCGATTATGTTTTCGATGGAACAGCAAATGTCCCTTACTCCGAAGATCATTCTGTTAATCCGGTCTCTGCATACGGCAGGTCCAAACTTGCAGGAGAAGAGCTTTTAATGCAGAACAATCCTGCTTCAGTGGTTATCAGGACAGCATGGCTCTATTCCGCTTTTGGTAATAATTTTGTGAAAACAATGTTACGTTTTGGTAAGGAGCGTGATGTGCTGAGGGTGGTTTTTGACCAGGTGGGGTCGCCTACACATGCTGCCGATTTAGCAAAAGCAATACTGACAATAATTGAAAAGACAGAGAGTGGCGAGAAAGAGTTTGTCCCGGGTATTTATCACTACTCGAACGAAGGAGTGATAAGCTGGTATGATTTTGCTTACCATATCCTGAATCTTGCGGGTGTGGATTGCAGGGTCACTCCTGTTCTGTCGGAAGAGTATCCCACACCGGCACACCGTCCGGCATACAGTGTTTTGAACAAAAGTAAGATCAAGGAGGCCTGGGGTGTGGAAGTACCGTACTGGTACGAAAGCCTGAAGAGGATGCTGGGTGCCGAGTGATAGCAAAACCCCGTGAAACGGGATAAGTGATAAGCCATGGAGGTATTTGATATGCGATTTTAGATTAGTGAATATTGATTAATGATAAATGTTTAACCATTTAACCCTAGAACCCTAGAAAACATTAACCCTAGAACCCGCCTGACTGCGCAGTCGGGCAGGCCCTTTAACCAAAAACCATTGACCGAACAGAATACAGAAATAAAGAACACAGTAGCCATAAGCGGGATAACAGGATTTCTCGGCAGGGAGCTTTCTGAAATGTTTTCCGATAGCGGCCAGACCGTAATTCCGTTGACACGGGCAGACCTGGAAGGAAGCGTTGAACATCTGGCTGAAAAGCTGGAAGGTGTTGGTGCAATATTTCATTTTGCTGGGGAGACTATTTTTCAGAAATGGACACCAAAGGCAAAGAAGGAGATATCCGACAGTCGTATCAACACAACGCGGAAGCTCGTGGAAGCTGTTGAACTCACAAAAGAGAAACCGCAAATGTTCTTTTCGGCATCGGCAACGGGAATTTATGATATCTATGAAGTACACGATGAGTTTTCGTCGAGCTACAGTAATGACTTTCTTGCTGAAGTGTGTACTGCCTGGGAGCGTGAAGCATTGAAATTATATGGAAAATACGGCATAAGGCTTATCATCGGACGCCTTGGTGTTGTGCTTGGCAGATCGGGGGGAGCATTCCCAAGGATAGAAAAAGCATTGAGGTTTGGCATAGGGAACAAGATTGGTGACGGGTTTCAGGGATTTCCTTTCATTCATATCGACGATTTCAAAAGTGCAATGTGGTATCTGTGGAAGAAGAGTACATGCACCGGGGTCTTTAATTTTGTTGCCCCCCAGCTCCTTTCGAATTATGAATTTGCCGACGAATTAATACGTATCTCGGGAAAGAAGACTTTTATGAATGTTCCTGTTTGGGCCTTAAAGATCGGGTTTGGCGAAGGGGTAAGTATGTTCACCCGGGGGTCTAAGGTCCTGCCACGCAGGTTGAAAGAAGAGAATTTTCCATTCCTTTATCCCGATATTACAGGTGCTTTAAAGAACCTGTTGGGGCACTAAACATCAGCCTGATAAAATGGACGAACAACTTTTACACGAACATTTGCAGAAGCATTTCGGCTTTCGCGAATTCAGGCCTTTGCAGTCAGATATAATCCGGGATGCTCTTGCCGGCAGGGACAGTGTTGTACTGATGCCCACGGGTGGTGGCAAATCGATATGTTACCAGTTGCCTTCTGTTATCCTTGATGGCATAACACTTGTTGTCTCTCCTTTGATAGCTTTGATGAAAGACCAGGTGCAGGGTCTTAGGGCAAACGGTATTGAGGCTGTCTTTCTTAATTCGTCTTTAACATCCGATGAGAAACGAAAGGTTGTAGACAGGATCAATTCGGGAAGTGTTAACCTGTTGTACGTGGCGCCGGAAACCATCTTTTCGGGAAGTTTCATCTCTTTCTTACAATCATTGAAGATAAGCTTGATCGCTATCGATGAAGCCCATTGCGTCAGCAGCTGGGGGCATCATTTTCGCCCTGAATACAGGAAACTGAACATGTTAAAAGAGATATTCCCGGATGTGCCTACGATGGCCCTTACTGCCACTGCCGACAGGGTGGTGAGATCGGACATAGGCGAGCTTCTTGGTATGAATTCTCCCAAAACCTACATATCTTCATTCGACCGGCCAAACTTGTCGCTTGCCGTTCTGCCGGGGCAGAAAAAGTGGGAGCAGATCCTGAGGATTGTAAGGAGGCATGAGAAAGAGAGCGGGATAATCTACTGCGGAAGCAGGAAGGCAACGGAAACACTGGCTGAGAAACTGCAAAATTATGGTTACAGCGCCGAGAATTACCATGCCGGAATGACCAGTGAAGAGAGGGAAGGAGTGCAGGACAGGTTTATCCAGGGCGATACGGACATCATCTGTGCTACCATTGCCTTTGGCATGGGTATTGATAAGTCGGATATCCGTTTTGTTATCCATTACAACATGCCAGGGAATATTGAGAGTTACTACCAGGAGATAGGCCGTGCAGGGCGTGACGGGCTGCCTGCCGAGACAGTCCTGTTCTACAGTTATCGGGATGTGCAGACCCACATGGGGTTTATCCAGGAGATTGATAATGAGCAGTACAGGAAGATACAGACAGCCAAGCTTAACCGTATGCAGGAGTACGCCGAGGCACAGGTGTGCCGGAGAAAGATACTTCTCAGCTATTTCAGTGAGACCCTGGAAGATGATTGCGGCAATTGCGATGTGTGCAAGAACCCGCCCAAATTCTTTGACGGAACGATACTGGCACAGATGGCATTGTCGGCAGTGGCAAGGACAAATGAGAAGATAGGTGTTACCACACTTGTAGATATCCTGAAAGGCACATACTCAAAATCGGTTAATGAAAATTCCTATAACAAGATAAAGACATTCGGGGTAGGAAGGGATACAACGGCATTTGCCTGGCAGCTGTACATCCAGCAGTTCATCCAGCAGGGAATCCTCGAGATAGATTATAAAGAGCATTACAATCTCAGGCTTAACGACCTGAGCAGGAAGGTGCTGAAAGGGGAAACGAAGATAAAGCTGGTGAGTTACGAGGTGATTAAAGAGCGCAAGGAAGAGCAGAAGAAACCGGCGATGAAGAAGCTTGATCTCAAGGAAAGCATCAACGAGTCGATGTACGAGTACCTGAGGGAGGTGAGGAACAGAATTGCCAAAGAAAAGGGCATGCAGGCTTTCCGGGTGTTCAGCAACGAGAGCCTGCGCGATATGTGTGCCCAGAAGCCGGTCGACATGCAGGGGTTTATGGAGATACACGGAGTGGGGGAGTACAAAGCGCAACTTTACGGAATGACTTTTCTTAAAGCCATTGCCGAATATCAGAAAGGGAAAAGCCAGGGAGATACATACAAGATCACTCAGGAGATGTACGCTAAGGGTAAAAGTGTCAGTGAGATCGCAAAGGAGAGGGAGTTGCAGGAGACTACCATCTATTCTCATATCGCACACCTGATAGGGAAAGGTGAGGAAATTGACGTGATGAAACTTCTGAGCCGGGATGAACTTGACAGAATTGCAGATGCCCGAAAAGAGATAAAGGATACAACAAAGTTGAAACCTTATTTTGAGCTGCTGGGAGGCAATGTCTCGTACGGAAAGATAAGGGTGGGACTGGCTTATCTTGAAAATAATCTTTTCTGGGATCATTCTCCCGTTTAATTTGTTTTACTAAAATAGTATCATTTATGATCATAGTTGCAGATAGCGGATCGACAAAAACGGACTGGGCTCTGGTGCAGGAAGGAAGTATCCGGTACTACCAGGGCAGGGGGCTTAATCCTTATTTTTTATCTGAAGATGAGATAAGCAAGGAGATAGGCCGTACGTTAAAGAGTGTTGTAACTTATGAGGTTAAAGGTGTTTATTTTTACGGGGCCGGTACTACTTCGGAGGAGAACAACAAAGAGTTGAGCATTGTTTTCAAAAAGCTTTTCCCAAAAGCTGTTGATGTAGTTATCGACAGTGATATTGCCGGGGCGGCAAAAGCATTGTTCGTCAATCGTGCAGGTATTGCATGTATTTTGGGCACCGGGGCCAACTCGTGTGTTTACGACGGGCAAAAGATCACCGAAAGGGTAAGGTCACTCGGGTATTTTCTTGGTGATAACGGGAGCGGTGCTGTTTTGGGACTGCGGTTCCTGCAGTTATACCTGAAAAATAAACTGTCAGGGGAGACTGCCGAAGAGTTCAGGAAGGAGTACGGGCTGGATTTCGACGATATAATGGACAATGTTTACCGCAGGTCGACCCCGAGCGAATTCTTTGCTAAATTCTCACCGTTCATTCTGGAACACATAGATGAACCTGTCGTAAATAAAGTGGTGCGGGACGAATTCAGGGAATTTGCGGAGTATTTTGTTTTGGGTTACAAAGATGCAAGAAATCTGCCTGTTCGAATGGTCGGTTCCATAGCATTTTATTACCGGCATATCCTTGAAGAGGTTTTTTCGGAGTATGATCTGAAGATTTACCGAATCAGCAAAAGGCCCATTGAGGCACTGGCAAAATATTATTCAGGCATTGTAAACGAATAACGCGAGAAAAATGATAAACAGCATAACTGAACAGGAATCATTTTATTCCGACCTGGAAAAGAAGTCGTTTCGTGAATTGTTGACAGGCATTAACAATGAGGATAAGAAGGTGCCGTTGGTTGTAGAAAAGGTAATTCCTTCCATAGAAGAACTTGTGACTAAGGCTTTTCCGAGAATGAAAGATGGTGGTCGTCTTTTCTACATCGGGGCAGGTACGAGCGGGCGGCTTGGCGTCCTGGATGCCTCGGAGATACCCCCCACTTTTGGTATGGATCCGGGCAAGGTGATCGGATTGATTGCCGGTGGCGACTATGCTTTGCGAAATGCAGTGGAGGATGCGGAGGATGATTTCGAACAGGCCTGGAAAGATCTGCAGGAGTATGATATTTGTGAGAAAGACACTCTTGTGGGCATTGCCGCATCGGGCAGGACACCTTATGTCATAGGAGGGTTGAGAAAAGCCCGTAAGGAAGGGCTGCTCACGGCTTCCATTGCCATGACAACCAACTCGGAGATAGGGAAAGAGGCAGAGGTGGTGATAGAAGCTGTGGTAGGGCCTGAGTTTGTTACAGGAAGTACGCGCATGAAAGCAGGTACTGCACAGAAACTTATCCTGAATATGATATCAACAACCCTGATGATAAAACTGGGACATGTGAAAGGCAATCGAATGATAGACATGCAGCTTACAAATCAAAAACTTGTAGAGAGGGGAACAAAAATGATCATAGACGAAACAGGTCTGCCATACAAGAATGCAAAAGAGATGCTCCTGAAACACGGGTCTGTGCGTAATGCCGTGAACGCTTTTTTCACAGATAAAAAATAAACACCGAGGGCTTCGCTCTTAGCGAAGCCCTCGGTGTTTGATGGCTCAAGGGCCTGCTCATAGCGAAACCCTCGTTGAATAAATTGTATGTTGCCGTTTACAACTGTGGTCCGGCAGCTACAAGACTCTTACCTTCTTCGTTATCTGTGTACTTTTTGAAGTTTTCGATAAACCTTGAAGCCAGGTCTTTTGCTTTCTCTTCCCACTCTTTTGGATCGGCGTAAGTATCCCTTGGGTCAAGGATGCCGGTATCAACATTCGGCAGAGATGTCGGTACTTCAAGATTAAAGATAGGGATCATCTTGGTTTCAGCCTTCTCGATAGATCCGTCAAGGATAGCATCGATGATGGCGCGTGTGTCCTTGATTGAGATACGTTTTCCGGTACCGTTCCATCCTGTGTTCACGAGATATGCCTCAGTTCCGTTAGCTTCCATCTTTCTTACCAGTTCCTCACCGTACTTGGTAGGATGAAGTGAAAGGAAAGCTTCGCCGAAACATGCAGAGAATGTTGGCTGTGGAGCTGTTACTCCACGCTCGGTTCCTGCAAGCTTGGCCGTAAATCCGGAGAGGAAGTGGTATTTGGTCTGATCCTTTGTGAGCTTGGAAACAGGAGGCAACACACCGAAAGCATCTGCACTAAGGAAGATGACCTTGTTTGCATGTCCTCCTTTTGAAACCGGCTTAACAATGTTCTTGATGTGGTAGATAGGATATGAAACCCTTGTGTTTTGTGTAACCGATCCATCTGTGAAATCGATCTTTCCGTTCTCGTCAACAGTAACGTTCTCGAGAAGGGCATCGCGCTTGATGGCATTGTAAATGTCAGGCTCGGCATCTTTGTCCAGGTTGATCACTTTTGCATAACATCCGCCTTCGAAGTTGAAAACTCCGTCGTCGTCCCATCCGTGCTCGTCATCACCGATAAGCAGGCGCTTGGGATCGGTTGAAAGGGTTGTTTTACCTGTTCCCGACAATCCGAAGAAAATGGCTACATCACCATTTTTGCCCATGTTTGCAGAGCAGTGCATTGCAGCAATATTTTTCAAAGGAAGATAATAGTTCATCATGGCGAACATACCTTTCTTCATCTCACCGCCGTACCATGATCCGCCGATAACCTGCATTCTCTCGGTTAGGTTGAACACAGTGTAAACTTCAGAGTGCATTCCGTGTTCTTTCCATTTCGGATTTGTGGTTTTTGAAGCATTAAGGACAACGAAATCCGGTTCGCCAAAGTTGGCAAGCTCCTCCTCGGTAGGTCGGATGAACATGTTCTTTACAAAATGGGCCTGCCATGCAACTTCCATGATGAAACGTACTTTCAGGCGGGTATCTTCATTGGCTCCGGCAAAACCATCGATAACGAAAAGTCTTTTGCCCGAAAGCTGTTTTGCCGATATCTCTTTAAGGTCTTTCCATACTTCGGGAGATAAAGGTTTGTTATCGTTAGGAGCTCCCGGGGATGTCCACCATATTGTGTCACGTGTTGTGTCATCTTCCACAATGTATTTATCCTTGGGTGATCTCCCTGTATATATTCCTGTCATTACATTAACAGCGCCAAGCTCCGTGAGTTGTCCTTTCTCGTATCCTTCCAGCCCGGGTTTTAATTCCTCTTCGAAAAGAGTATCGTATGAAGGGTTGTGCAGGATCTCTTTTACATCGGTAATTCCGTACTTGCTTAAATCTAAATTTGCCATAATATCACTTGTTTTGATGTTAAAAATTTCTTGATAAACAAAAATAAAAAAGTTTATTAATGAGTTGTTTTTGAAAAATTGTTTTAATGATTATTAACTTTTTTCTTCTTTCTTGATCGCATTTTCTGATCGCGGGTGGAAGCTTGTCATAGTATCCTTAAGGTATTCCTTGTCGAGATGAGTGTATATCTCGGTTGTGATGATGGACTCGTGCCCCAGCATTGCCTGTACTGCTCTCAGGTTTGCTCCTCCGTCGATCAAGTGGGTGGCAAACGAATGCCTGAAAGTGTGAGGGCTTATGTTCTTTTTAAGGCCTATCTCTTTTACAAGGTTCTTTATAATAGTGAAGATCATCACTCTTGAAAGTTTTTTCCCCCTCCTGTTAAGGAAAAGGATATCTTCATCTTTCGGGTCTATGTTAAGCAACCTTCTGTATTCGCTCAGGTAAAGGTTTATCTCCTTTACTGCTTTTGTGCTGATGGGGATGAGGCGTTCTTTGTTGCCTTTGCCTTCTATCTTTATGAACCCGGTCTCAAAGAACAGGTTCGATATCTTGAGCTCAATCAGTTCCGATACCCTCAGCCCGCAGCTGTATAATGTTTCCAGGATGGCCTTGTTGCGTTGTCCTTCCGGCTTTTTAGTGTCAATGGAATTAATGATGGCATCTATCTCCTCGATAGAAAGAACCTCCGGGAGCTTGCGTCCAATCTTTGGTGTTTCCAGAAGGGCAGTCGGGTCCTTCTCCAGTTTCTCCTCTATCAGCAGAAATTTATAAAATGCTTTGATCCCGCTAATGATCCTTGCTTGTGTTCTCGGGCTGATCCCCTCATTTGAGATCCATTCCATCATCTCTTTCAGATGCGACAGTGTCACATCCTCAGGCTTAACATCCTCATACCCGCTCAACTTCAGAAAATCAACCAGTTTGTTCAAGTCTGCAGCATACGCGTTAACAGAGTTGTCAGACAGGTTTTTTTCCATTTTCTGAAAAGTCTTGAATTCTTCGATCTCAGATTTCCAGTTCATGATGTTTTCAATTGGTCATAAAACATAATAGCACAAAATAGGGATATCGGGCACAATCTGCAAGTGTTTTAAGATTTTTTATGATAATGCTTTTTTGTTAATATGTTATTAATAAACCGACATAAATATATATGTGGATTAGTAAATATGATATCTGCTAGAGTGGTGGTAAATCATAGTGTATCAGAGGTTAGGTTCGTAATAAATATATCCTTCATGTGTTATGTTTTAATATTTGCCGGAAAAATAAGCATATAATAAGATAAAATATGATAAGTTAGTATGTGTAAATAAAACATAGTACAAAATTATGTTTACTTTAGAGCGTGTGTAAATAATTTTAATGCTTTAAGAATGAAAATTTATTTTCTTATTCGTAAATTGTAAAACCTAATTTTAATAAAAAAGATATGGTACTTCGTATAGCTTTTTTTCTTCAGATTATTCTTATTTTAAGTTCATGTGATTTTTCCGGTGAAAAGGGGATCATTAACAAACCGGGTCATAAAGACTCAGTTAATCAAAGTGGTGAATGGGGAAAATATTCTGTCAGGTACCCTGCTTACGGACATTCTTTTACCGATTCGCTTATCCGCAATTTCACAGATTCTCTTATCAGTGGTTTTAAACCAACTATCAAGTATGCTCTTGAAGAGAAGATGAAGTATGAGATGGATGTGAACTACAAAGAGTATTTTGCCGATCCCGGGATCGTATCGGTGGTGTTCAACATCTATCAATTTACAGGCGGGGCACACGGAAATACTTTCATGGAAACTTACGTGATAGACAGTAAGAACAACAAAAGACTTGCCTTGAGCCATTTTATTAAGGGGGATGAATTTAAAAGTGTGCAAAAAAAGGTCAGGAAGAAACTGAAGGAAAAACTTGGGTATAGCGAATCGGTAGATGACGGGACCGCTACTCTTGATGATTTTTCAGCTTTTGCCGTAACAAATGATAAGTTCATCTTTTGGTTCTCGCCGTATCAGGTAGCATCGTATGCAGACGGCCTTCAGGAAGTTGAAATTCCGAGGGGAAAGAAGTAAAGTCAGATATTTGTTAAGATGGCAAGTTCTTGAGCATTAATGCCATGTATTGTGAATATAGTGTCTGGTTTTCGATTTCCCCCAACTAATCGCGTGATGCGGTTGTCATGATTTTTGAATGCTGCGCGTCAAAAATCCCGCCAACCACGTTTGAAGTATGTGAGCCCCATCCCCGCCCTTACAGACGGGGTTATGGTTATTTCGCCCCGTTGGGCCTGCCAATTTTGGGGGATATTTGATTGATGAATAGCGAAGATACAATCTGCAATTTCAAATCGCTAATCAAAGCATTCTGATATGCGATTGACGATATGAGATTAGCGAT
>JALVJU010000433.1 GCA_027034005.1 Marinilabiliaceae bacterium | reverse complement strand
GCAAATCGGAATACATTGTCGAGAAGCTCGGCAAAAGTTACAGCCTACTTTCGAGGGTATTTTCAAAACATGAACCCCTAACCCTTGAAAAATATATCATTTTACAAAAGATAGAACGGATCAAAGAACTGATAGACCAGGATGAATACACCCTGAGCGAAATAGCATACATGATGGATTACAGCAGCGTTCAGTATCTGTCGAACCAGTTTAAGAAAGTAACGGGATTCTCGGTCACAGATTACAAAAATGTGCCCGAAGGGAAGAAAAAATATCTGGATGATATAAGTTAACAAGTGAAAAGTAGTAAAACAAC
This sequence comes from Marinilabiliaceae bacterium, assembly GCA_027034005.1. Lineage (GTDB taxonomy): Bacteria > Bacteroidota > Bacteroidia > Bacteroidales > Marinilabiliaceae > JAADEM01. Next base: position 9,620 of record JALVJU010000433.1, on the reverse strand, counting down.
TATGATACCGGAAGTTTTAAAATTACAAGTTCAAAACACAAAATTTTATAACTCTTATGTGAAATCTTATAACATTAAGAAAAAATAATAAACAAATATTTGTAAAAAATAAACACTTTAGGATATGGAACTGAGAAAAAATCTGGCAATAAGTGACACCGGCTTTGTCTTTGATGCAGCAACCGGTGAGTCATTTTCACTGAACCCCATAGGTCTCGAGATACTCAACTATCTGAAAAACGGCTTAAAAGACGAAGAGATCAGACAAAAAGTACTGGATAAATACGATGTTGACGAATCCACATTCGATCTGGTATATTTCGATTTCATCAGAACGCTTCAACATTTCGATCTGTTTGAAAAATCGTAACATCAAAAACATGGAACAATGAAAAATATCTCGCTGACGATAGCTGTCTCAGGACTTAACAACACCGATAATCCGGGACCGGGAATACCTTTCATAAGGGCAGTGCAGGAATCCGGCAGGTTCGACCTAAAGATCATCGGCCTGGCCTATGAAAACCTTGAACCGGGCATCTACATGGAAAACATGACGCACAAGGTGTACAAGATGCCTTACCCCTCAGAAGGGAAAATTGCCTTCCTGGAACGCATAGGTTACATAAACGACCGGGAGGACATCGACATTCTTGTTCCTAATCTTGACGCCGAACTTCACACCGTGATGATCAGTGAAAAAGAACTGAGAGATATTGGAATACGAACATTCCTGCCCACACTAAAACAGTTCGAGGAAAGGCATAAATCGGAACTTGAGAAGTTCGGTGAAAAATACGGCATCAAGGTTCCTAAAAGTTTTGCCGTATCCTCCATCACAGACATAAACAGGATACCAAAAGAGTTTGACTACCCCCTGATGGTCAAAGGAAAATTCTATGATGCCCACATTGCTTACAACAAAGAGCAGGTTGTGAATCATTTCAACAAGATAAGTGCACAATGGGGCGTTCCGGTGATTGTACAGGAGTTTATCAAAGGTACGGAGGTGAATGTGATAGCCATCGGCGACGGACTGGGAAATACCATCGGAGCAGTTCCCATGCGTAAGCAGTACATCACCGACAAAGGCAAAGCCTGGGGAGGCATAACCATTGCCGACGAGAACATGGTAGAACTGACCCGGAACCTGATATCTGCCGTGAAGTGGCGTGGAGGGATGGAACTTGAACTCATAAAAACAATAAATAACGAATACTACCTTATCGAGATAAACCCGCGGCTCCCGGCATGGCTGTACCTTGCTGTGGGCGCCGGACAGAACATGCCTGAGGCAATGCTCCTGATGGCCCTCGGGGAAAATGTCGAGCCATACACTACATACGATGTGGGCAAGATGTTCGTAAGATACTCCTACGACATGATAGTCAAGCTCGATGACTTCCAGAAAATATCGATGACAGGGGAAATTTGATATTAGTTGGAAAGTTTAAAAGTTATAAAGTTGAAAGTTGGAAAGTAAAATATTAAAACATCATAATCATGAAACTACCGTTTGAAAGACCATTAATAAAAAAGATAGAAGCCGGTATCCCAAGTAAATTCGGGATGAAACCGACACTAAAACCAATAGATAACATCGACGGAGTGCCCGTTAGCGATTTGATCGAAAAATACGGTTCACCATTGTACGTGCTCTCGGAGCAAACCATCAGGGAAACATACCGTGAAGCAAAACAGGCATTTGAAACTCGTTACCCTAAAGTTCAGTTTGCATGGTCGTACAAGACCAACTACCTGAATGCCGTTTGTAAGATCTTCCATCAGGAGGGTTCCTGGGCAGAGGTCGTTTCTGGCATGGAGTACGACAAAGCTCTTCAAAACGGAGTCAAGGGCTCACAGATAATTTTTAACGGCCCAAGCAAAAGCCGTGAAGACCTGGTAAAGGCCATCGACAATGACTCGCTTATCCATATCGATCACTTCGATGAATTGTTCCTTGTGCTTGAGCTTGCACAAACATCGGCAAAGAAACCCAAAGTAGCCATTCGTGTAAATATGGACACAGGCATCTATCCTAAATGGGACAGGTTCGGTTTTAACTATGAGAACGGCGAAGCATGGGAAGCCCTGAACAGGATAATGCTGTCAGGGAAACTGGAATTGGTAGGGCTTCACACGCACATCGGAACATACATCATGACCCCTGACGCATACCGAGTAGCTGCCACCAAACTCGCCGACCTGGCATACAACGTGGAGAGGAAATTCAAGCACAACGTGAGGTATATTGACATGGGAGGCGGATTCGCATCAAAGAACACACTTAAAGGCGCCTATCACACAGGCATCGACACATCCCCGACATTCGAAGAGTATGCGGAGGCCATCAGCGGGGCTTTGATAAGCTCAAACCTCAACCCCGATCAACTTCCGGTGCTGATACTCGAAACAGGCCGCGCCCTGATAGATGATGCAGGATACATCCTCGGAACAGTGATAGCCAACAAGCGCCTCTCCGACGGAAGAAGGTCACTGATAGTAGATGTGGGCGTAAACCTGCTGTTCACCTCTTTCTGGTATGAGCACGAAATATACCCTGCCAAAGGCGAAACGCAGTTCACCGAAGACACAACGATTTACGGTCCATTGTGCATGAACATTGATGTGATACGAGCCGCCATCGACTTCCCAGTTCTGAAACAAGGTGATCAGTTTGTGATAAAACGTGTAGGAGCATACAACACAACACAATGGATGCAGTTTATCCACAACCGTCCTGCGATCGTACTTATCGACGAAAATGGCGAAAGCCACATCGTAAGGGAACACGAAACATTAGATACGTTGCTGGAAAATGAAAGACTACCTGAACATTTGAAGTAGATAAAATATTTAAATATTTTATCATATTTTTTATTAAACCTGACAGGTTTTCGAAACCTGTCAGGTTTCAAAATAAAAAATAAAAAATGTATTCGATCAAAATCAAAATAAAACCTGTTGTCGAAGGCGTTTTTAACGCCTATTCCGAAGTATTCTTCTCCGACAGTAAAGTTTTCGGGGCGATACTTTTTGCCATTACCTTTCTGGATTGGCACATGGGAGTGGCAGGTCTGATATCCATCCTTATCGCAAATGGTTTTGCTTCTTTAATGGGTTTTAATGAGTATCAGATACAGCGGGGATATTTTGGTTTCAACGCCTTACTGTCAGGTCTGGGGCTTGCTATGTATTACGAACCGAGTCCGGTTCTTGCTCTTATCATTGCCGTAGCTGCACTTTTCAGCCTGTTCATCACTATCGGACTGAAAGGGTACCTCGGCAACTACGGACTGCCTTTTTTGAGTCTGCCTTTCATCATCTCTTTGTGGATTATTCTTCTTGCAGGCAGTGATTTTGTTAACCTGGGCCTGAACGAAAGAGGGATTTACAACCTTAACGATATCTACTCGAAAGGCGGGATCCATCTTATCAACTTCTACCAGTGGGTGGAAAATATTCCCATTTCCGATTCTGTAAGGATATACCTGAGATCTCTCGCCGCAATTTTCTTTCAGCAGAACCTGTTTGCTGGCATTATGATAGCCGCAGGACTGCTATGGTTTTCACGCATTGCATTCTCCCTTTCGCTCATAGGTTTTTATGCAGCATACTTTTTCTACAGTTTCATCGGTGCCGATTTCGAAACACTCAACTACACATACATTGGCTTCAACTACATTCTTGCATCGGTAGCCATAGGCGGATATTTCCTTATCCCGTCGAAAACCACATACATGTGGATAATCCTTATCATCCCGCTACTTGCCGTCCTTACCATAAGCCTGTCAAAGATATTTGCAATTTGGAACCTCTCCATTTACGCTCTCTCTTTTAACATCATGGTCTTGTTGTTCCTGTACGTCCTGAAGCTCCGGGGTACTTACGGGAAAAAACCTATTGAAGTAGTCATTCAGAACAACTCACCGGAAAAGAATTTTTACGCATGGAAAAGTGAAGTGGAAAGGTTTGGGAACAGATCATTAGTTCCGGTAAAACTGCCATTCTTCGGAACATGGAGCGTTTCTCAGGGGCATAACGGAGAATACACCCACAAAGGCGAATGGGGCCATGCGTGGGATTTTGTGATCCTGAACAACAAAGGCCTGCAGTACAAGAACGACGGATATCTGCGTGAGGACTACTACTGCTTTGGCAAATCGGTTATCGCCCCTGCTGACGGGACTGTGGTGCAGGTGGTAAACAACATTGAGGACAACCCTATTGGCGATGTAAACACAATTGACAACTGGGGAAACACCGTGGTGATAAAACACAACGATTACCTCTACAGCAAGCTGAGCCACCTGAAAGAGGGGTCTATAACTGTAACGGAGGGACAGCCGGTAAAATTCGGCACTATCATAGGCAAATGCGGGAACTCAGGCAGGTCACCGTATCCCCACCTTCACTTTCAACTGCAGAGCACTCCGTACATCGGATCGAAAACGCTCAAACATACCATTGCAAGTTACATTACCGAAAATAACGGCACTCATAACCTGAAATTGTACGACATACCTAAAGAGGGTGATCTTTTGAGCAACATACAGCCGGAAGAACTTCTTGTCAAGGCATTTCACCTGATACCCGGAGTAAAACTGCAGTGGAATGACGAAAATGACAAGATGATGGCCGAGTGGGAGATTTATACATCTGTTTACAACAAATCGTATTTTTACTGTAACACAACAAAGAGCATTGCCTGGTTCGAAAACGACGGAGCACTGTTCTACTTCACCCACTTCGACGGCGACCGTAACAGTCTTCTATACCATTTTTACAGGGCTGCATACATGATACAGCTTAGTTTTAAGAGTTCGATGGAGATTAACGATAAGTTTCCTGCAAACAAGATATTCAAACCGCATGAGCTGATACTGCAGGATTTCATCGCCCCGTTCCATCTTTACAAAAAAGCTGATTTTAAACTGAAATATGCATATATCGACAACGAGACGTTCCCGACGGAAATGACCATTAAGTCGGATGTGTATAAATCGAATGGATTTGGAGAAAAACATGACGCTTCATACTCTATACACATCGATCCGAACGGAATAAATAAATTCATCATAGAAACAAAAAATAAACAAATATCAGTAATATGTACAAAACCGCTATAACACTGACGTTGATGTTGTTTTTTGTGTTAACACAGGGGAAAGCACAAAAAAATGATTTTGCTTATTACGACTCTTTGACATACAAATTATATCTTGACAAAGACTACCGGCAGTTAATAAAAAAAGGTAAAGAAGCGCTGGATGCAGGCATCGATTATTACTATCTGAGGATGAGAATAGGTATTGCCCTTTATGAGCAGAAAAAATACCGCCTTGCTGTTCCACACTTCCAAAAGGCATTGTCCTTTTCCGATAACGACATTGTCAGGGAATACCTTTACTATGCAACTCTTTGGGGCGGAGAGCCGCTGAGGGCTCAAAAACAGGTAAAAGATATGTCGGAAGCATTAAAATACAAATTAGGGTTTACCGGCAAAAAGGCACTTTCAACAGCAATTGACATGGCTTCGCTCATACGCACAAGTGATGTGCCTGCCGAATTTGACTTTCCCACAAGTGATGCAGGGTCACAGATCATCCCGCGGCGTTTTTTCAATATGTCCCTTAGTCTTGGCCACAAGATCGGAGATGGTGCTGCAATGTCACACATGCTGACATATCTCCATAAGAATAACGAAAAATACACATACGATCAGTCTTACAATCCTGCACCAAACGATCCGTACTATCCTTACAACAGCGATTTCAACACAAACCAGTATCAGTACTATCTCGGAACGTCCATTTTACCTGGGAAAACATGGAACCTGGTCCTTGGCGGGCAGATAGCAACATTCAGTACGCCGGTATATGAATATGCCGATTACTGGTTCAGGGGACAAACGCAGTACGGTTACACCCAAAGTACATACTGGGATTTTGACTTTGCACTATCAGGCTCTTTGGTGAAAAATTTCAGAAGGGCTTCAGTGGAGGTAGAAATGGCGATCATGTCCATGAACAATGTTTTTAGTTTTCAGCCATCCGGGATTATCAATCTTTATCCTTTGGGTAACCTGAACCTTTACACCCGGTCACGCTTCTCATATTCGATAAAAAACGGATCCGGAACTTTTTTTCAGGAACAAAAGTTAGGTTTCAAGTTGGTAAAACATTTGTGGCTGGAAGGAACTTATTTCTCGGGTAATGTGTCCGGATTCACCCTTGACAACAGTTCAATGTTTTACAACGGTCTGGAGGAGATAAACAGTATGGCGGGAGGAAGAATGATAATTCCCACAAACAAAAAATTCTCGTTATCTTTAGGGTATCAAAACAGAAAAATGACAAACTACTTTATCAATAGTGCTGATAGCAACATAAAAAGTAACGGTTTGGAACTGAATTATTCACTTTATTTTATAACACTGCAATGGACACTTTAAAAAAAATAATCATAGGCATCATACTTGTTTCAGGGCAAACTTTTGCCACTGCCCAGGACAATGTTATCAAAGCTTTTGGCGAGAGTTACAAGCTGGAAAAGGAAGGCAAGAACAAGGAAGCTCTTGAAGCTATGAAGAGGGTTTATGACGAAAAGAGCTACGAGATAAACCTGCGGCTGGGATGGCTTGCCTATCTGTCAGGGAAATTTACCGAATCCATCTCATACTACAACAATGCCATCGGCAAACTACCCATGTCGGTAGAAGCTCGGTTGGGGATCGTACTTCCTCTTTCAGCCATGGGAAACTGGAACCAGATAATCGGCCAGTACAACAAGATACTCAGCATCGACCCACAGAATTCACTTGTGAACTACCGCATGGGGGTGATCTATTACGAACGTAAACAATACGACAAGGCTGAATCATACCTTAAAAAGGTGATAAACCTCTACCCTTTCGACCACGATACGATACTCATGCTTGGCTGGGTAAAACTGCAACAGGGAAACTACAACCAGGCAAAACTGCTCTTCAACAAAGCACTGATGGCAAATCCTGCCGATGCTTCGGCAAAACAAGGCCTCTCACTGATAAAATAATACGGTGTATTGGGGGTGCGACTTAAAGTCTCGCCCCCAATATCACCTCAAAAATTCAAGTTTGACCGGGAACTCTTTTCAGGGCTCTATGTTTTTATTACTTTTATGACACCTTATATCCGTAAGCAACTTGCAGAGTAAACGCAAAAATGTTTTATTGCGGATTTTGGGTGACAATTAGAATTTATTGCCATTAAAAAAATAACAATGAAAAAGTACATACTTTTTATATCCATGTTCGTATGGTTTTCGGGCATCTTGTTTTCGCAGGAAGATCAGTCACAAACAGACTCTACAAAAATCGTTTATGTTTTTAATATCTTCCGTGAGATAGGTTCCACAAGCTGGATACATACTGAAAAAGCATTTCAGGAGGCAAAAAAAATGAATGCCTGCTGCATGCTCCTGCACCTGAACACTTATGGTGGACAGGTAGTCTTTGCCGATTCCATCCGCACAAAAATACTTAACAGTGACATACCCGTTTATGTGTTCATCGACAACAATGCAGCCTCTGCAGGAGCTTTGATATCCATTGCCTGCGACAGCATCTACATGCGGCCGGGAGCCAATATCGGTGCTGCAACAGTTGTCAACCAGACAGGCGAAAAGATGCCTGACAAGTACCAGTCGTACATGCGGTCAACCATACGTGCCACAGCCGAAGCTCACGGAGCCGACACCATCATCACGGCAAAAAACGATACGATAATCAAATGGCACCGTGACCCGAAAATTGCAGAGGCAATGGTTGATGAGCGCGTTTACATACCCGGGGTTATCGATACCGGAAAGGTGCTTACGTTCACTGCTCTTGAAGCCATCAAGAACGGTTTTTGCGAAGGTGAGGCAAACAGCGTAGAGGATGTGATAGAGAATAAACTAAAAATAAAAAACTACGAGATACGTGAATATAAACCGTCCTTCTACGACGGATTGAAAGGCTTCCTGATGAACCCCATGTTCCAGGGCATTCTCATACTAGTCATCATGGGAGGCATTTACTTTGAACTGCAGACACCAGGCGTTGGATTCCCGCTTCTTGCTGCCGGCATAGCTGCCCTGCTGTACTTCTCCCCTCTATACATCGACGGGATAGCTGAGAACTGGGAGATACTTCTTTTCATCGCAGGCCTGGTACTCATCGGGCTCGAAGTCTTTGTTATACCCGGGTTCGGCATAGCAGGAGTGTCAGGAATAATCCTCGTGATCACGGGACTCACCCTGAGCATGCTCAACAATGATGCTTTTGATTTTTCCGGTGTTAGTTTTGACGAGTTTTTCAGGGCTCTTGCCACCGTAATGACAGGTTTCATCCTTTCCATCGCACTCGGAATATACCTGAGCAACAAACTCTTCTCCAAAGGCCCATTTGCCAGGGTAGCACTGCAAACCACCGAAGATGTAAAGGATGGCTACATTGGAGTCGAGAATTCGCTGAAAGACCTTGTTGGTAAAACCGGTACAGCCTACACAGTTCTCAGGCCAGCCGGTAAGATCAAGATCGATGATGAGCAATATGATGCCGTAGCAGAGATTAGTTATATCGAAAAAGGCGAACCCGTTGAAGTAGTCAGTTTTGCCCACGGACAACTATATGTGAAGAAAAAAGCCTAAGTCAACCACGAATTATGCGAATTTGAAGCGAATTGCTTTATTTCTTAGCATATTAAAATCTGGACTCCTATTCCTGTCCTTTGATAATCACAGGCCGTAAACAACATGCCCGACAGGGATGGGGCATCTCACCGACTCAAAAGAATGATGAATATCAAATAATGAACACCGAATGAGGAAGGGAAGTTACATGCCTGCCTGAGAGCAAGCATCTCATCCCGTTTCTGTGAGGAAGCATGCCATGACGAGATTCCTGCTTCCACAAAGGGGATTCCTGCTTTCGAAAAGGGGGATTCCTGCTTTCGCAGGAATGAAATTAACGTATCCTGCATCTAAAATCCTCTGAACAGGATCATCCCCTGGATAACCTTTCCTGTCTCCGGGTCAAGCTCCGACCCGAACATACTGTGCGGAATGGCGTAGATAGCGATCATTACCACAGCTGCCGTAACCGTCCAGAAACGGGACGGCTTTCGTGAGTTCATGAAAAGTGCAACAGCCCAGAAAATGGCAGCAATAAGAGTCTTGTTATCGGTAAGGTCCCAACCGAACGGAACACCTGTCCAGTAATCACCAAAGGCGAATTTCTGCACAACAGGCCCCAGCCACAAACCGCCAATGGCAAGAAAAATAGCAGTCCACACAGAGACACCCACAAAGTTATTCGGTTTGAAGTATGCCTTAGTGCCCTCTTTTAGTGTGGAACGATCGCCCACTTTGAATATTGCCATGAAAGCAGCCACATTACTGAACAGCATTGCGAGGAACATGAAAAATATGTGCGGAACAAGCCAGTGCAACGGAACAGGGTCTTTAAACCTGATTATCTGATGCGGTATCTCATACACATTCTTTCCGTCAGACACTACCGCTTTGTACTCCAGCTTTCCGGCAGCCGGCTGTTGTGGCAACTCTGCCTCATAGTGCCCGTTCCTGAATATGAACGG
>JALVJU010000432.1 GCA_027034005.1 Marinilabiliaceae bacterium | reverse complement strand
AGTATCAGAAAAATGATAACAAGAGCAATGGGGATCACTACCAGCAGTCGTTTTGTTGCACGTATCTGGTTCTCGTAGTTGCCGGTGAATTTGTAGTTCACACCTGCCGGCAGGACAAATGAGCCTTTATCGATCTTTTTGTCAAGATACTTTTGTGCGTTTTCCACAACATCAACCTCGGCATATTCGGGTTTCTTGTCGAATATCACATATCCCACAAGGAAGGTGTTCTCACTTTTAATGAGCTGCGGTCCACGGGTATATCCTATCGATGCCAGTTGTCCGAGGGGTATCTGAGCACCTGTTGGTGTGGAGATGAGTATCTTTTTCAGGTCTTCAGGATTGTCCCTGTATTCCCTGGCGTACCTTACTCTTACCGGATATCTTTCCCTGCCTTCCACTGTGGATGTCAGGGCGATACCTCCTACGGTGGAGCTAAGGTAGTCCTGCATGTCTTTTATGGTAAGTCCGTAACGGGCTATCTCGTCGCGGTTGATGTTTATCTCAAGATACGGCTTGCCTACCACCCTGTCGGCAAATACCGACATTTGCAATACTCCTTCAACATTCTTCAGAAGATTCTCAAGCTGCAGTCCTGTTTTCTCTATCGACTCCAGGTCGGGACCGAATACTTTAATACCCATGGGGGCACGCATCCCTGTTTGAAGCATCACAAGGCGTGTTTGTATCGGTTGCAGTTTTGGTGCAGATGTCAGTCCCGGTATGCTTGAGTTTTTAACTATCTCGCTCCAGATGTCATCAGGTGTGCGAATGTAGTCTCTCCATTGTCTGAAATATTCACCGTCGCTGTCTTCTGTCAACTGTTTTGTGTCTATCACTTTAAATCCGTCCTTGGGATTGTAGGTGGTTCCGTCTTTAAGGACAAATTCACCGTCTTTGTCAACTTTAAATCGTACACGGTATCCTTTTTCGTTCAGGACGTATTCCGGTTTGTAGTTTATCACGTTTTCGTACATCGATGTCGGTGCCGGGTCAAGGGCAGAGTTTACACGTCCCCATTTTCCAACCACATTGTCAACCTCAGGTATGGTGCTCACTTTTTTGTCGAGCAGACGGATAACATCAAGATTCTCCTCAATGCCCGAATGAGGCATGGTTGTTGGCATCAGAAGGAATGAACCTTCATCGAGTGCCGGCATGAACTCTTTGCCTATTCCGGGGAATGTTTTTGCCAGTGATTTCCATGCCGATGTCCCTTTAACCGCATCAGGCATAAATCCAAACATCTTGTTCACGCCTGTCCAGGCCATCATTCCGAATAAGAAGATGAATATTGGCAGCGACAGGAATTTCCATTTGTTGTTCAGGGCAAATCTCAGAATCTGAGGGTAAAAGTAGATGAACGAACTTAAGATGCCCAGCACTGCTGCTATCATGAATCCCACGAACAGGAAGTTTGCAAACATTGAGTTCTGTGCTCCGAGAGGCATCCAGTGTTCGGTAAGGAACCTGACCACCACCAGAAGAATGATAACTATATTTATGATGTTGATGTACTTTTTTTTGTCGCTGCCCCATCTTTCCGCAAAGAAGTTGTTCGCAGCGTATAAAACTACTGCTACGGCAACGAACCAGTGTCCCCGGAAAGTAAGCGATATGCCTGCAGTTGCAAGGGCGATATTCGCATACCTGCGAACCTTTTTGCTGTCCATCCTGATGGAAAAGATAATGTGTGCAAGTGCCGGAATAATTATCAGTCCTACAACAAGAGCTGCCAGCATTACAAATGTTTTTGTGAAAGCAAGAGGGCGGAAAAGTTTTCCTTCGGCTGCCTGCATGGCAAATACCGGCATGAAACTTATCACGGTGGTGGCTATGGCTGTCAGTACGGCAGGTGCCACTTCAATGGTCGATGCGTAGATGACATTTCCCAGTTCCTTGCCTCGTTTACCTTTGTTTGCAGGCATCGAGGTGTGCCGGATTATGTTTTCGGTGAAGACCACCCCGACATCCACCATCACTCCGATTGCAATGGCAATGCCGGAAAGCGCTACGATGTTGGCATCAACACCGAACTGGCGCATCGTGATGAAGGTCATCAAAACGCCTATCGGTAACAAACTTGATATCAGTATCGATGCCCTAAGATTGAAAACAAGGATAAGGACAACGATTATACTTATCAATATTTCTAGGGACAAAGCTTCTTCCAGGGTACCAAGGGTTTCATGTATCAAACCTGACCTGTCGTAAAATGGCACGATAGTAACTTTTGAAACGGTACCGTCGGCCAGTGTTTTTGAAGGCAGTCCCGGCGATGTCTCTTTTATCTTCTGTTTCACATTGTTTATCACCTCAAGCGGGTTTGCACCGTAACGTGCAACAACAACCCCGCCCACGGCTTCCGCTCCGCTCTTGTCCAGTCCTCCACGCCGTGTGGCAGGGCCGAGGGTTACTTTTGCCACGTCTTTTATCCTGACAGGCACATTGTCCCTTACGGTAACTACTGATTTTTCAATGTCTTCAACACTTTTAACGTATCCCAAAGCTCTTATCAGGTACTCCGCTTTGTTGAATTCAATGGTACGGGCTCCAATGTCGAGGTTACTCTTCTTGACGGCATTCATTATCTGACCGATGGAAACGCCGTATGCCTTCATGGCATTGGGGTCGATGTCAATCTGGTATTCCTTGATGAAGCCGCCGATGGAGGCAACCTCGGAAACTCCGGATGCAGATGTAAGGGCGTACTTCACGTAGAAATCCTGCAAAGAGCGCAGTTCCTGCGGGTCCCAGCCGCCTGCCGGATTGCCGTCCTTGTCACGTCCTTCGAGGGTGTACCAGAAAACCTGTCCCAGTGCTGTGGCATCAGGGCCGAGTGCAGGGGTTACTCCTTCGGGGAGAGTACCTGCCGGGAGTGAGTTCAGTTTCTCCAGTATCCGGCTTCTGCTCCAGTAAAATTCAATATTCTCATCAAAGATGATGTAGATGCTTGACACTCCGAAAATGGAGTTGCTGCGGATTGTGTTTACTCCGGGAATGCCAAGAAGCGCCGTCGTAAGCGGATACGATATCTGGTCTTCGATGTCCTGAGGCGAACGTCCCGGCCATTCGGTGTAAACTATCTGCTGGTTCTCGCCGATGTCGGGTATGGCATCAACGGGAACAGGGTCCTTGGGCAGGAAGCCCGTATCCCATCCGAAAGGTGAGGTTATGGCGCCCCACGCAATAAAAACGGTAAGCACGAGAAGTGTTACCAGTTTGTTCTCAAGGAAGAATTTTATGATCTTGTTTAGCATAATGTCTTCGTTTTAATTCATCTTGTTTTGCAGATGATAAATGATTGAAATTTTGTTTGATACAAACATACGGTGATGTGCCGGGGCGGGCGTTATACAATTATTGAAAAGATGTGTATCATTTTTGGACGGGGAAGCCCCCTCCCGCCTGGCTGCGCAGTCGGGTCTACCTGGCTAGGCAGTTAGACAGGCAGGCCTAACCTCCCCCGAAATGGGGGAGGGACTCCTGTT
>JALVJU010000431.1 GCA_027034005.1 Marinilabiliaceae bacterium | reverse complement strand
ATATCAGTAGTTCATCATCCTTATACGGTATAGCTGCACAAGTGAACACCACATTGTGTACATAGCCGGTTATCTCGTACGGCTCTTCCGGCTGAAGTATCCATTCGTCAGAACGGCCGATTATCTTCGACGGGTCCTCAAGGTCATGCAGGGCCACTCCCAGCCGGTACACAGAGCCGTCCATGGTAGGGAAAACCCCGTGATAGATATTCAGCCATCCCTTGTCAGTTTTAATCGGTGGCGCTCCGGGGCCTATCTTCATCTCGTCCCAGTGATACTGTACAGGTTTCATTATCAGTTTTGAATCGCCCCAGTGCCGAAGGTCAGGTGAATAGCTTATCCAAATCGACCAGGGACTTATCTCGGAATGAGGCCTGTCGAGGCGCACATAACGCCCGTTTATCTTCTCGGGGAAAAGCACCACATTGCGGTAATCTGCCTCCGTTATCAAGCTGAAACGTTCGATACGCTTAAATTCGATAATCTTTGCCAGGCCAATCCTCACACCATGCTCTGAATAGGCCGAGTAGGTCATCCAATACTCACCTTCGATAACTGTGATACGCGGGTCTTCCACCCCGAAGGCCTCGTATTTGGCGAACTCGCCTTCTGTGGCAGGAGTCATAAACGGCTCCGGTTCTACAGTAAAAGAAAATCCGTCCTTACTCCGGGCAAGCCCGAGTATGCTGCGGCCGTTCCTCTTGTGCGAACGGAAAACCATCATGTACTCATCACCATATTTTACCACCGCAGCATTGTGGACCGTAACCACATCGTACGGCACATCATTCCGTGTCAGTATCGGATTGCCCTCATATCGTTTAATGACTTCCATGACCTTATGATTTTTGTTCGATTAGTTATCACAATTTATTCAACATTCATCATTCGGTGTTCGGTATTCAAGATTCAACTATCAAAGTTTAGAACCCACTCCCTGCCGGCAACCTTCTGAAGAATATCTGTTTTACCGCTTTCACCCACCCCCAACCCCTCCGAGGAGGGGAGTGTAACTTTTTCAATCAAAACTTAAATACAACCAATTACCTTCTTCCTTCAAATCTTTAATATTCAAACACTAAAGTTTAAAAACCACCTCTGCCGATTGTTGACTAAGGACTGCCGACTAACCTCCTCCCCCTTGGGGGGAGGCCGGGCCTGTCTGACTGCGCAGCCAGGCAGGAGGGGGCTTCTACTCATACTGCAAATAATACGCCTCCTGAACGGTAAAGTGCGATATCCAGTAGGCAATGAGGCTCTCTGCTCCCTGGTTCTCATTAACTCCTTTTGGAGTAAGAGCATCGAAGCAAGCACCCGTACGATGGTCGTACAGGGACACATGATTCGTGTTGTTGCCAAGGAACCACAGATATGTCCTGAACATAGACCTAAGATATTTCTCATCTCCGGTAATTTTGTACAACTGCAGATATGCCATTACCATCGACATTGCCTCCAGCGGTTGCTGGTCGTATTCCTCTTTTTTCTTTCCCTTTTTGTACCACTCCCTGTTTCCCACTGGAATGAACACTCCGTTAATAAGGGTATTCTTTTCAAGGAAGTTCATGCTCTTTACAGCAACATCTATATACCGTCTGTCTCCTGTTGTGTTAAAGGCATTAAGCAAGGCAAGAGGTAAAATGCCGTTATCGTATGTCAACACATCCTCAAACCAGCGCCATATTCCCGAATCGGTCTTTTTAAATGCAGCCACGAGATCATCCGCAAGCATTACTATCTTATCTTTAACCGCCTTTAACCTGTTGTCGTCGTGACCGGCATAGTGACAAAGTCCGATAAGGGTATTTGCCTTGCCCCTGAGCGATTTCAACTTGTCAACATTCGGTAGCGCCTTTTCGATTATCTCGACAGCAAGTTTGCGATGACCATCCGATTGTGCTTCCCATACAAGTGTTCCCAAAGCCCATATTGTCCTGCCGAAAGCATCCTCCGAATCTTTCTCCGGAATATACCCATAGTTGTACTTCAGCATGTTATGGAAAGTACCGTCATCTTTTTGCATGTAATGGATAAAACTCAGAAACCTGGTCACATAAGCCGATAAATTCACATCCCTGATATGTTTCCTCGCCATTAGTACCATTATCAAAGCCCTGGAGTTATCATCGATGCAATACCCCTCTTTCAGATTGGGCACATCATATTTAGTATGCTGCAGTATACCGGTATGGTTGGTCAGTTTTCGCAAATGCTTCAGGTTAAATTCAGGCATAACGGAAATGTCGATATTAAGCCCGTAGGGTATAATTTCCGGCAAAGTTTCCTTCAGCACATCATCGAGAGAAGTGAGGTATCGCTGGGCTATCTTCGGCCATGAGAGCCGGGCACCGTACATCGAAGCTGCATCCCTTATCCTTTCCATCTTCTGCGGATCTTCGAACAAGTCGATAAGTTCATCGGCAAGAACATCCGAATTGTTGAATGGAAACAGGATGCCTCGCTGCTCATCAAGCAGCTCTTTTGCATGCCAGTAAGGTGTTGACAGAACCACGGTTCCTACACCAATGGCATACGAAAGGGTACCGCTTGTTATCTGCTCCTCGTTCAGATATGGAGTGATATAAACATCAGTGGCCTTGAGCATCTGGATAAGCTCTTCGTCGGTCACATACCTGTCGTCAAATACCACATAATCCTCAACTCCACGTTTCTGGGCAAGCAGTTTCAGATAATTCCGGTACTCCTCACCGCTCTCCCTGACCACATTAGGATGTGTCTTACCAAGTATCACATACTGAACATCAGGAAATTTCTTCACCACCTTAGGCAGTGCATTGATAACTACCTCCAGCCCTTTGTTACGGCTCAGCAACCCGAAAGTCAGGAGTACTTTTTTGCCCTCAAAACCAAGGTTTCGCCGCAGATGCTCACTCGATGGCATGTGGAAAACAGGCACCCCATGCTCTATCTTGACTATCTTATCCCGCTCTACTTTGTATATATGTTCAAGAAAATCAACAGCCATGTCGCTCATCACGAAAACCCTTGATGCACGCTTGCCAATGGCCGACATTACTGACAACTGGCCCTTAGAGGGTTTATTGAGAACTGTATGAAATGTAGCAACCAAAGGTATCTTGAGCCGTGAAAGCAATGAAAGGATGTAATTACCATTCTCACCGCCAAATATCCCGAACTCATGTTGCAGGAAACAGATGTCTGCATATTCTTTCAGAAAATCTGCCGCCTCTACATAATCTTTAGGATTATTTTTGTTGATGATATATTTTACCTCCTCGAGATAGTTGAAATCGGCAGGAGTGGCCGAAACCGCAACGATGGATGTTGTATAGGTATCATTTCCTCGCGTTACCTGCTCAATGGCATTTCTTAAATTATGGGTAAAAGTTCCTATACCACACTTTTCCGGGGGATATGTTGCAATAAAAGCAATTTTCATAACAGATCGGTTTAATGGTTAAACAATCTATTTATATCTATCCGGAACGAGCGTTGAAGTAATGAGGTTCCGGC
>JALVJU010000430.1 GCA_027034005.1 Marinilabiliaceae bacterium | reverse complement strand
CTGCAAGTGATTTGATTAGAAAAATTAAAAATGAATATCCGGAAACATACCCAAAGCAAATGTTTCATTTTGAAAATCAATTCGTTTACCCCTACCCTAAAGGGAGCGAATTGATTGTCCCTGCTACCCTGCCTACCGTCAGGCAGGCTTCAGGGCTGGGGTAAACAGGGAGAATCAATTTGCGAAGTGGGTAAACAAACGGTTACTCATTAAAATAAATAACTTACTGAGATAAGGTTAATATTTAAATTACTCTTTGTAAATTAGTTTGTTCGCCATAAAAATTATGCTGTGAGAGCAATTCGGTTGTTAAGCATCATCTTTGTTTTGTCATTTTCCATTTCCTGTAAAAAAGATGACATTCCGCAAAATCTTGACCCTAAACAGGAAATGAGGGATTTTGTGCAAAACATAAGCAAATATGCGAAAAATATCCATCCCGGTTTTGCAGTTATTCCTCAAAACGGAGTAGAACTTGTGAGCACAACGGGAGACGACACCGGATTGCCCGACTTGAACTACATTAATGCCATCGACGGCATCGGCCAGGAAAGCCTTAATTACGGATACAGCGCAGATAACAAAGAAACGCCGCCGGATGAGAACGAATGGATGAGATTTTTTCTCGACATGGCCAAGAACAGTGGCTCTGTGAAGATACTTGTCACCGACTATTGCTCTTCTACATCGAAAATGGACAATTCATACTCTGTGAACAATTCCAACGGATATATCTCTTTCGCTGCTGACCATCGTGCCCTGGACAATATCCCCGGTTATCCGCATCCCATCTTTAACGAGAACCCCGATAATGTCACATCTCTTCAAGATGCTCGCAATTTTCTGTATTTGATAAATCCGGACAATGAGTTTGCCACAAGACAGAATTTTGTAAATGCCGTTGCTTCAACAAATTATGATTGTTTGATCATGGACCTGTTTTTCGACGGGAAAGAATACACGCCTGAACAGATCGATAAGCTCAAACAAAAAGCCAATGGAGGAAGCCGTCTGTTGATTTGCTACTTGAGTATTGGTGAAGCAGAAGATTACAGGTATTACTGGAAAGACGACTGGAAAGTCGGGAATCCTTCATTTATCGAAAAAGAGAACCCGGACTGGGAGGGAAATTATGTTGTCAGATATTGGGAACAGGAGTGGCAACAGATCATCTACGGAAACGACAGTTCATATCTGAAAAAGATTCTTGACACCGGTTTTGACGGGGTTTATCTTGATATCATAGATGCTTTTGAACAATTTGAAAAATAAAAAAAATGAAAACATACGGTTTGATAGGTTATCCGCTCGAGCATTCGTTCTCACAAAAGTATTTTACCGAAAAGTTCGAAAAAGAAGGTATTAATGCAAGATACCTGAATTTCCCCATTTCATCGATGGACGACTTCCCCGAACTGTTCACCCATCACCCATATCTTGCCGGCCTCAATGTGACTATCCCATACAAAGAACAGGTCTTCAGGTTTCTTGATGAAGTTGACCCCGTGGCTGAAAAGATAGGCGCTGTAAATGTGATAAAAATAACATGGGATAACCTTAACTACACCCTGAAAGGTTATAACAGCGACATTACCGGATTTAAAAAGTCTATTTTCCCACTTCTGACCATAGACCACAAAAAAGCCCTTGTGCTTGGAACGGGAGGCGCCTCAAAAGCCGTAGTTGCCGCCCTTGAACAACTTAACATCGATTTCCGGTATGTATCAAGGACACCTAAAGATGACAACACCCTATCGTATGAACAGCTGAACGCAGATATCATCTCGGAACATAAACTGATAATCAATACTACACCTCTCGGGATGTATCCCAAAACAGATTCTTGTCCTGACATACCATACGAGGCGTTAACTCCGGAACATCTGCTGTACGACCTGGTTTACAATCCGGAGGAGACCCTTTTTCTGAAAAAAGGGAAAGAGAAAGGTGCTAAAACAAAAAACGGACTTGAAATGCTCCACCTTCAGGCAGAGGAGGCATGGAGAATCTGGAATCTGTAATACCGCCTTACCTGTATTTTTCATTTACTTACGACCTCTTTTCCAAAAGGTGTAAGGGCCAGTGCCGCCAGTTTAAAATGTTGTTTTCCGAAAGGAAATCCGATTATCGTAATGGCAAACAATATCCCGAATAACAGATGGGTGATACTTATGTAGATCCCGCCGATAAAAATCCATATCAGGTTCATCAGTATTGAGAGACAACCGCCTCCGTCACCTTTAGTCCTTATCTCCTTGTCGAAAGGCCACAGGGCTACAAGTGCCAGTTTAATGGTCTGCATTCCGAAAGGGATGCCAATGATAGACACAAAAAGAATTATGCTTGCTGAAAGATACTCGATAGCAATGAGTATCCCGCCAAACAAAAGCCAGATGATATTTCCCAGTGTTGACATAACTTAAAATTCCAATTTTAACGTACCCTGCAAAGCTACCTAAATTGTTGTTTGTTTTTTCACCAAATGCATCTACGGCAGTAAGATATTTACAACCTTACCTGTTTCCTCCTAGGGCCGGAATAGTATAAAATTAACCTTTTTCATTTGGCAAATCTCAATAATACAAGAGAATCCACATTGTTCTTTAAAGGAATATGTGTAAATTTAGAATAAATATTTGCAATTGTTTAGATACAACGTTGTACAGTAATAGAAATAAATCGTATCATAATCGAACATTTTCGTATCATATCGTATCACATCCAATTGGATTTAGTAAATTTGCGGTATGAATGATAAAGTTTACATATTCAGATTAAATTTAGACTGGGACTTACTAAAAACCGTTAGTAGAATTGATAGGTTTGATGCCTCTTGGTCAAGTATTGAAAAGCGGGAAAGGCAAAGTTTAAAACAACTTAAAAATATAGCAACGGTCAGAAGTGTTGGAGCATCTACAAGAATAGAAGGCTCTAAAATGAGTAATGAAGAAGTCAAAGCATTATTAGACAATCTTGAAATTACAAAAATTGAAGAAAGAGATGCTCAGGAAGTGGTCGGTTATTTTGAAGTTTTGGAACTCGTATCCAATAATTACAATGAAATTGATATAACAGAGAGCAATATAAAATATCTGCATAATTTATTATTGAAGCATAGCGATAAAGACCAATGGCATAAAGGCAATTACAAACAACATTCAAATGCTGTTGAAGCCACCTTACCAGATGGAACAAAACAGATTATTTTTCAAACAACAAATGCAGGATTTGAAACAGAAGATGCTATGCGAAAATTGATTGAATGGTATAATTCCGATACAGAAATACACCCTTTGGTTAAATCAGCTATATTCTCTTATGAATTTGTCAGTATTCATCCATTTCAAGACGGAAACGGAAGATTAAGCAGATTGTTAACAATATTGCTGTTATTAAAAAATGGATATAAATGGATACAATACGTAAGTTTTGAACACGAAATTGAAAACAGAAAAAGTGAATATTATCAAAAATTGCGACATTGTCAGGCACAAAGACC